>CANBWX010000036.1 GCA_947373225.1 Flavobacteriaceae bacterium
GCTGAATAACTTGTTCCTACGAAAATTTCATCGGTTATCATGTCCCAATCCCAAAGTGCATCTGAGGTGGCTTGGCTTGAATAAGAAAAACGTTCGTTACTAATTTTTAATTCATCCTCTGTTTTTTTAAGTTCAGTAATATCATTAAACGAGCATATAACATATAATAATTTATTTAAATCATCAAAAACAGGATTTGCATCAACTAATAACCAAACCATATCTTTAGTTACAGGACGAAAAACTCCCATGACTATATTTTTTATGGGCTTCAATTGTTTGATCGCTTGAGGAACTGGATGTTCGTCTGATAAAAATTCCGTTCCGTCAAGATGAATTACTTTCCAATGTTTATCATGTGAGGTTTTGCCAATAATTTGGTCTTGGCTAAGACCTAACATTTCGCATGCGGCTTTATTATTTTCAATGATTTCGGAATCTGGACCTTGAACTAGAATTCCAACAGCAACATTTTCTATAATGCTGTTAAGAAGTTGTTTGTTTTTGATTAATTCCTCTTGTTTTTGTTTGATTTCAGTAATATCAACCCCAAAACCAACCATAATATCTAGAGTGCCATCTTCATTTAAAACGGGGTTGAATTTCCGGTTATGATAGGTTGACTCTCCATTCATACCAATAAATTTCTCTTCCCATTCAATTAAGCTTTGAGATAATCCAGCCTCTAGAAATTTTAACCTTCTTTTTTGTGCCGATATTGTGTTTCTTCCAGTATGTTTTGCATATTCAAAATCATTTTTTCCGATAATAAATTTTCGAAGCTCATCGTTTCCTATTGCAAATGAGTTTAAATAAATGTATCTGTGATTATTGTCAAATACTGCAATGTCAGTTGGAATTTTATCTAATATTTTTTCGAAAAGTTCCTTTTGCCTTATGATTTCCTGATGGATATTAATTTGTTCAGTTACATCTCTGCAATTTCCAATAAAAAGAGGTCTGCCTTCATTTTCTATAAATTTCAGATTGGAAGAATGCCATACATAATGACCCTCTTTATGTAAAATTCGATAAATAAGTTCATTTTTACTTTCTCCATTTTTAACTACATTTTTCAAATGATTCATGCACATTTCCAAATCTTCAGGATGTATAAATAAAGCAATATTTTTTCCTGTAATTTCATCAGCTTCACGGCCAAGAAAAGTAATTAAGTTTTTTGATACATAAGTAAAAACTCCTTCAAGATTAAGCTCGTATAAAATTTCTTTCGAATTGTCTATGAATAGTTGAAACTGTTCCTCTTTCGTCTTGATTGCATCCTGTAATTTCTTTTTTTGTCCTTCGAGTTCTAAATAAGATTGAACTTCTTGGGCACAATGGTTTATTGTTTTAAGTTGTATAGCTGAAAGTTCCTTAGGTTTAAGATCCAAAACACAAATAGTTCCTACCACTAAATTTTCGGAATTACAGATTGGTAAACCAGTAAAAAATGAAAATGGAGAATTCAAATCAGAAACCGTAAAAATATCTTTCTTATCGATTACCGTTTGATTGTGTGCTAATATATTTTCGGGAATTGATAAAGAATCAAATCCTTTTTCCGATATAGTTAATTGATTTACAGAATTAAAGTGTGTTATAAATACATAAGGTACTTCACATATTTCTGAAAGAAATGATAAAATAGCATCAAATTCATGCTGAAAAGTTATGGTTTCAGACAAAGTGTAGGCATCTTGATTCATTTTAATACTTAGTTGAGGTTCTAAAATAATCCATTTAAGATCAATAAATTAGTTATTTTAATTTGTAAAATAAAATGCAAAATAATGAATATTTTAGAATATAACACTATCTATTTAAAAATCATCAGACTATCAAGAAATATTTTTTTTGATATTAAATTTTCGAAAATAAATTAAATTTATTCAACGTTTAGATCTTTCGATTTAAATTTTATTTGTTCTATTTAATAAACCTAAACTTTGTAACTTTGGCTTTCAAAAATTAATAAATTGATTTCAAAAGCTACCATTGACATCGTTTTCGAAACTGCTCGAGTTGAGGAGGTTATTGGCGATTTTGTGCAATTAAAACGTGCAGGAACAAATTTCAAGGGGCTAAGTCCTTTTTCAGATGAGCGCTCTCCATCCTTTATGGTTTCTCCTGTAAAACAAATTTGGAAAGATTTTAGCTCGGGCAAAGGCGGGAATTCTGTCGCATTCTTGATGGAACATTCCCATTTTACCTACCCAGAAGCCATTCGATATTTGGCAAAAAAATACAATATCGAAATAGAAGAAACAGAACAAACTGATGAAGAAAAAGCTTTTACCGATGTTCGTGAAAGCATGTATTTAGTTTCGGAATTTGCAAAAGATTATTTTCATAACATCCTTTTACATTCCGAAGAAGGAAAAGCAATTGGGCTTTCTTATTTCAAAGAAAGAGGTTTTACTTCCGAAACAATAAATAAATTTTCTCTTGGATATTCACCCGAAGCTTGGGATTCATTTACCAAAGAAGCCTTAGGAAAAGGATATAAATTAGAATTTTTAGAAAGCACTGGTTTGACAATTCCTAGAGAAGACAGACCATTCGACCGTTTCAAAGGCCGCGTGATGTTTCCCATACAAAGTATGTCGGGAAGGGTTTTGGGTTTTGGGGGAAGGATTTTGGCCAATGATAAAAAAGCTGCAAAATACCTTAATTCACCCGAAAGTGATATTTACCATAAAAGCAAAGTCTTGTACGGGATTTTTCAAGCCAAACAGGCCATTGCCAAACAAAATAATTGTTATTTAGTCGAAGGTTATACCGATGTAATTCAGTTTAATCAAGCAGGAATCGAAAACGTGGTTGCTTCATCAGGAACCGCTCTTACGCCAGATCAAATTCGTTTAATCAATAGATTAACAAAAAATATAACCGTACTTTTTGACGGTGATGCCGCAGGACTTCGTGCATCAATTCGAGGAATCGATTTGATTCTTGAAGAAGGGATGAACGTAAAAGTTTGTGCTTTTCCTGACGGAGAAGATCCCGATAGTTTTGCCAAGAAAACGCCTTATGAAGAATTGGTTAAATATTTAGACGAAAATTCTAAAGATTTCATCCAGTTCAAAGCGTCATTATTAATGAATGACGCAAAGAATGATCCAATAAAAAAAGCCGATTTAATACGGGATATGGTGGTGAGTATTTCAAAAATACCAGATCGTATTCAGCGTGAAATTTATATTCAGGAATGTTCTCGAATTATGGATATTTCGGAACAAGTGCTTGTAAGTACCTTGGCACAATTGGTCAAAAAAGATATTTCTGATGTTGGAAAAAAACAAAAACAAGAGCAAAAAGCCTTTGACGTCGTAAAAAACGAAGCGCCAGCTCAGGTTCAAAAAGTTGATATTCTTTATGGTTTAGAGCGTAAAATTATTGAAATTCTTTTATTGTACGGAAATAAAACCGAAGAATTTGAAGATGTTCTCTTGAAAACTAATGCGGAAGGTGAAATAAAAGAATTTGTTGAAATAAAGGAATATAAAATTTCTCAAAAAGTTTATTTAAACCTGCAGGAAGATGAAGCTGAATTTGTTAATCCATTATTTAGGGATATTTATTTGGGTTTAATTAATTTGTATCTTCAAAATGAAACTTTTAGTTTGGAAAGCTATCTTATGGGTTTGCAACCAGAATTAGCTCAAGAGGTAACTGACATATTAATGGATGATGAAAGATATGTATTGGATAATTGGATTGGACAGAATATTTTTCCGAAAACTAAAGAAGAAACATTAAATCAGCACGTTTCGGATACTTTATTAACTTTAAGGTGGTTTTTAATTAGTCAAATTATTGAAGATTTAAAAAATAATATCTCAATTGAATCCAATTCAGATAATACAGAAACCTTGTCCATGACGATGAATTATATTGAGCTTAGAACTAAATTTTCAAAAAAATTAGGCAGAGTTGTTGTTCGTTATCATTAAATAAAAAGCTCAATATCATCAGAACCGGGTTCTGATGATATTGAGCCTATGTCTTTGGCAATGGATTATTACAAATTAATAAATTCGTTTTCGAAAAAATTAGGAAGAGTAATGTCTCGCAATAACTAAACTATTTCTAGTGTTTTTGCTTTGTTAACCAAATCTACAAGATTGGTAACATTTAACTTTTGCAACAATCTCAATTTATAAGTACTTATTGTTTTTTCGTTAAGACCAAGAATTTTAGAAATTTCATTGTTTTTCTTTCCGTCACTTAAATAACGTAAAACTTCAACTTCACGATTGGAAAGTTTTCTGTACAAACGCTCACTTTTGTTTTGTTTTGCAATTAAAGCAAGGTTTTTCTTAACAGTTTCGTTTAAGATAATTTTTCCTTGATTTACTTTAATTATAGCCTGACCTAAAGTTTCCAGTTTTTCTTTTTTCGAAATAAATCCTGAAACACCAGCTTTAATAGCATTAGGCGCATAAATTTGCTCAGAAAGGTCACTAAAGATAATGATTTTTGTTTTTGGAAAATTTTTCAAAATCGATTTAACTTCAAAAATACTAGAAAGTCCTTCTAGTTCTAAATCTATGATCAATACATCAATTTCTTTTGTAAGGAGGATGTCTCTTACCATTATAAAGTTCCCAACATTGGCAACTATTGAAATTTCGCTGTGGTCTTTAAAGTATGATTTTACTCCAAAATGAACTACGGGGTGGTTGTCCGCTAGGCAAACTTTTATCATAATATTTTTTTTTAAAATTGTATATTTCTTTACAGAGTAAAATTACAAAAATAAATATTTAAAATACTATAAACACTAGAAAAATACTACTTTGTTACATTTGGTAACACATAAACGGGTATTTCTGCCATTTTATGCTTATTTAAAGTGTTCAGTCGTTTGTAAATTTCGAAAACAGTTTTTTCCCTTCCAGAAAAATCTGTTGAGAGTTTTCCTTTTTCGTCTTCTAGCATAGCCCATTCCAGTTCGTCATAACTAGCACCAAGTTGATCTTCATCGGTTCTGTCATCACCAAATAATCCATCAGTAGGAGAAGCTATTAATATAGAGGTAGGAATTTTTAAAAATTCACCTAAAGCATAAACGTCAGATTTCATTAAATCTGCAATTGGACTTAAATCGACACCACCATCGCCGTATTTTGTAAAAAAACCAACACCAAAATCTTCTACTTTATTTCCTGTTCCAGCAACTAATAGTCCGTGAATACCAGCAAAATAATACAAAGTCGTCATTCTTAAACGAGCTCTTGTGTTCGCTAATGACAAATGTAATTTATCATGATCCACATTATTTGGAACAACATTTTTAAAAGTTTCAAAAACTGATGTCAAATCGGCTTCAATATTAGTCACATTCGGGAAACGATTTTTCAATTGTTCTATATGCTCTCGACCACGACTTACATGACTTGCAGCCTGATGTATTGGCATTTCGACGCATAATGTTGGTAATCCAGTCTGCGCACAAAGTGTCGAAGTAACCGCCGAATCCACTCCGCCAGAAATCCCCACAACAAAACCATTTACTTTTGCGTTCTCAGCATACGATTTTAACCAATTTACAATACTCGAATTTACTTTTTCAATTTGAAGGGTGCTTTTTTTTGGCATAATAGTTTGGGTTTTTAAATAACAGGAGTTGTATATTTGCAAAAATAATAATTTTCAGGAGCTAATCCCGCTATTCGTTCCAATCTTTTCTTTTTTTAAAGAAAAAAAAGAAAAGGATTTCCACTATTATCGGGGCTAAAAAAAATAAAATGAAGAGAATAATTTTCTTGATTACTGTAGCAATCACATTGATTTCTTGCGACAAAAAATCTAAAGTAGAAAAAGCAGTAGAACAAATTCCTGCAATCGAAATAAAAGTAGAACGTTTTGACAAACTATTTTTCGAAACTCCTCCACAGGATTTAAGCAAACTAAAAAAAGAATTTCCTTTCTTTTTTCCTGCGGGAAATGATGATGCCGTTTGGACTAATAAAATGAAAGATCCAATCTGGCGCGAATTGTACAGTGAAGTTCAAAAAAAGTTTGCCAATTTCGAACCGGTACATAAAGAGTTTGAAACGCTTTTTAAACACATGAAATATTATTTTCCTGAAACCAAAACACCAAAAATAATTACAGTAATCTCCGAAATGGATTATAATAATAAGGTAATTTACGCTGATAGTTTAGTTATTATTTCGCTCGAATTGTATTTAGGAAAAGATCATAAGTTTTATCAATTTCCTAAATACTTAAAACAAAATTTTGAGCAAAATCAAATTATGCCAGATATTGTTTCTAACTTCTCCATTAAAAAAATAGCCCCAATAGCCGATAAAAATTTGTTAAGTCAAATGATTTATTTTGGAAAACAATTATATCTAAAAGACTTGCTATTGCCTGATTATTCGGATGCAGACAAAATAGGATATACGCCAAAGCAAATTTTGTGGTGTCAAGAAAATGAAAGCTATATGTGGCGTTATTTCCTAGAGAAAGAAATGCTCTATAGCGATGACCAAAAACTAAATACCCGTTTCATCACTCTAGCTCCTTTTTCTAAATTTTATCTAGAAATAGATAATGATTCGCCAGGAAGAGTTGGCACATGGATAGGTTGGCAAATTGTTCGTTCGTATATGAAAAATAATGAAGTAACTTTACCTCAATTATTAAAAATGAATGCCAAAGAAATTTTTGAAAAATCTAAATATAAACCCAACAAAAATGTCGAATAAAAGTACCTCAGAAATTAAAGTTCTAATACAATTAGACGAAAACCGAGTTCCCGAAAAATTATTTTGGTCCGCTATCGAAGGTGGAGTAAACTCAGAAGAAGCAAAAGCTTTTATGTTATCTGTTTGGGATAGCGATGACAAAGCAACAAAATGTATTGAATTATGGACAAAAGATATGCCAGTTGATGAAATGAAAATTTTCTTTCATCAAACATTATTATCTATGACCGAAACTTTCCAGCGCGCTACAAGCGACGAAAAAATGGCAGCAACAATGAAAGATTTCTGTGATTATTTTGCTGAAAAATTGGAGCTTAAACTTTAAATAAAGTTCTTAAAAGCAAAATCCCAAAGCTAAAATTTTTTAGTTTTGGGATTTATTATTTAGAGTAATGGGACTTTTTAAAAACTAGAATTATTCTTAAAAACTTCTTCGTTTACTTCCCCTATATAAGTAAGCAATTCTTCTTTTCCAGTAGATTCCGTTGCTGAGGTTACGAAATAATGGGGCATTTCGGCCCAATTATTGGCAAACATTTTCTTTTTATAAGCCGCTATATGCGAATCAATTTTTACCTTACTGATCTTATCGGCTTTGGTGAAAACGATACAAAACGGAATTTCACTTTCGCCCATATACGACATAAATTCAATATCAATAGTTTGCGCTTCGTGACGAATATCAATCAGGACAAAAGCACAAACCAGTTGTTCTCTTGTTTCAAAATAATCGGTTATAAACTGTTGAAAAACTGATTTTGTTTTCTTTGAAACTTTTGCATAACCATAACCTGGTAAATCTACAAGAAACCAATTGTTGTTAATCAAGAAATGGTTTATCAATTGTGTTTTCCCTGGTCTTCCTGATGTTTTTGCCAAATTTTTATGATTGGTAAGCATATTTATCAATGATGATTTCCCAACATTTGACCGTCCTATAAAGGAATATTCGGGCAAAAAGTCTTTCGGACATTTGTCTACATCGGAGTTGCTTATAATAAATTCGGCGGTGTTAATTTTCATACTGTTTTTTTATGAATTCAATTTTATAGGCTTAATGAGCGTTCAAATGGGTGTGTGTTAACCAATCTTCCAATAAGCGATTGAACTCTTGAGGATGTTCCATCATAGCTGCATGACCACATTTATCAATCCAATATAAAGTTGAATTTGGTAATAATTTACTAAATTCTTCCGCTACAGTTGGGGGGGTAACATGGTCGTTTTTGCCCCAAATAAGACAAGTTTGAACATGCATTTTTGGCAAATCTTTAGCCATATTATGGCGAATTGCGCTTTTGGCAATTGTCAATGTTTTTATCAATTTTATTCTGTCATTTACAGAGGCGTAAACTTCGTCAACAAGTTCTTTGGTGGCCATTTCTGGATCATAAAAAACGTCTTGAGCTTTTCTTTTGATGTATTCATAATCACCTCTTTTTGGGTAACTATCACCCATAGCGCTTTCGTAAAGTCCTGAACTTCCTGTTAATACAAGTCCTGCTACTTTTTCGGGATACATTTTAGTATGGTACAAAGCGATATGACCTCCAAGTGAATTTCCTAATAATATTACTCTATCAAATCCTTTGAAAGTGATAAAATCCTTCACATATTTCGCAAAAGCTTTAACGTTTGTTTTTAAAATGCTTTGAGTATATATGGGTAAATCAGGAATGATAATTTTGTATCCCTTTTCAGAAAAATAATCAGCAACGGCATCAAAATTACTTAATCCGCCCATTAAACCGTGTAATACAACAATTGGAGTTCCTTCTCCAGCCTCATAATAGCTGTATCTACCTTCTTTTTTATAGTATTTTTCCATGCGTTTTTATTCCGAATTTTCAATTTGCACAAATATAGGATTTAAAAAATAAAAATGAATTTTTGGGGGTGAATTTTAAGAATTTAATTCGTTTTTATTCAGAAAACTGAAGAATTGACAAAGCTATTTTAGCTTGTTTTTTTATTTTTTAAAATTAATTTTTTCAACAATTCAACAGTTCTTAACAAGGACTTGAAATAGAGCTAATGTTCTGATTGACTAAAAACTAAGGATTCGTGGTTGAAAGTGGTAAAACTTATTAACAAAGTGGAGGATAGTGGTAAAATGTGGTAATATATTTTATATTTTTGCTCTACATCATTTAAATTTTTTCTCTTGAATACAATTGTCGGAACATATGAATGTAAAGTTGATGCTAAAGGCAGGCTGTTATTGCCTTCGCCGTTGAAAAAGCAATTGGCTACATCACTTCAAAACGGTTTTGTTTTGAAGCGTTCTGTTTTTCAATCGTGTTTAGAATTGTATCCGATGGAAGAATGGAATTTAATGATGGAAAAAATCAATAGACTCAATCGATTTGTAAAGAAAAACAATGACTTTATTCGCAGGTTTACAGCTGGTGTAAAAGTAGTTGAAATCGATGCTTTGGGACGATTATTAGTTCCGAAAGATTTAGTGAGTTTTGCTAGTATTTCTAAAGATGTCGTTTTTTCATCGGCAGTGAATATTGTGGAAATTTGGGATAAAGATTTATACGAAAAATCAATAAGCGGAGAGGATGTAGATTTTGCAGATCTTGCCGAAGAAGTAATGGGAAACATAAATGACAACGATAATGGAATATCATAATCCGGTTTTGCTTCAGGCTTCGGTAGATGGTTTAAATATAAAACCTGATGGCATTTATGTTGACGTAACTTTTGGTGGTGGCGGACATTCAAAAGAAATTTTGAGTAGGCTAGGACCAAATGGTAAATTGTTTGCTTTTGACCAAGACGAAGACGCATTGGCAAACGCTTTGCCAGACGAAAGATTTACGCTAATCAATGAAAATTTCAGATTTATAAAAAGGTTTTTGCGTTTTTATGGTGTAAAAACTGTTGATGGAATTTTGGCAGATTTAGGGGTTTCATCCCATCAGTTTGATGTTCCAGAAAGAGGTTTTTCTACTCGTTTTGATGCGGGATTAGATATGAGAATGAGTCAAAAAAATGATTTGAATGCTTATAGAGTAGTCAATGAATATGACGAATCGAACCTGAAAAGAGTTTTCTTGGATTATGGAGAATTGAAAAATGCGCCAGTTTTAGCACGAACAATTATCGAGGCTAGAGAAGATCGTCCGATTAAAACTACGGATGAATTGAAAGAAGTTTTAGTGAAGTATTTGCCAGAGCGAGTTAAGAATAAAATATTGGCTCAAATTTATCAAGCCATTCGAATTGAAGTGAATCAAGAAATGGATGTTTTGAAGGAATTTTTGGAGCAATCGTTAGAGATTTTGAAACCAGAAGGACGATTAAGTGTTATTTCCTATCATTCATTGGAAGATCGATTGGTAAAAAGATTTATGAAAAACGGAATGTTTGAGGGCGAACCAGAACGTGACTTTTTTGGTAATTTCTCGGTTCCATTCAAAACCATTGGAAAACTAATTGTTCCTGATAATGTCGAAATAAAAATCAATAATAGAGCAAGAAGTGCCAAATTAAGAATTGCCGAAAAGAAATAAATTGGAATGAAAAAAGGAGTTTATGGCATATTGAAAGCGCGTTTTCTTATTGATGATGATTCAATAAAGAACTGGCGTTTTATAGTTTTCCTGATTATTCTTGCCATAATTATGATTGCCAACACACAGCGTTTTGAACAAAAAGTTTTCAAAATCACAGAATTGACCAATCAAGTAAAAGAGTTGCGTTCGGAATTTGTAGATAAACGTTCGGAATTAATGAAACTGAAAATGGAATCAACTGTTTCTGGAAAAATGGAAGAAAAACAAATTTTTCCTTCAACAGTTCCTCCAGTAAAAATCACCGTAAAGAAAGAAGAAGAAAAAAGTTTTTTCAAAAAAATATGGCAGTAGAAGATAAACATATATCCTACAGAATGTATCTGGTAGCTTTCGCCGTCTTTTTGATGGCAATCGCCATTGTCATAAAGTTGACTAATATTCAGTGGATTAATGGGGATTATTATCGAAAATTAGCCAAAGAAAGAACGGTTCGTAATTTTGTGATTCCTGCCAATAAAGGAAATATTTATTCGGCTGATGGAAGTCTATTAGCAACATCTATTCCTAATTACGAAATACGACTCGATGCGGTTGCGCCAAAATCCGAAGCCTTCGAAAAAAATGTTAAACCATTAGCGGATTCTCTAGGTAAACTTTTAGGAAGACCAAGCGGTTTTTTTCTTAACGAATTAAGAAAAGCCAGAGCCAATAAAAGTAGATATTATTTGGTGGCTCGTAACTTGAGCTATACTGAATTTATAAAAATTAAAGGTTTTCCATTATTCAATTTAGGTGCTTATAAAGGTGGAATTATTGTCGAACAAGAAACGGTAAGAGAACGTCCTATAGGAGGAATTGCCGAAAGAACCATTGGTTATGAAAGAACAACTCCAGCAGGAGCTTCGGATGGAAAAGGAATAGAATGGGCGTATCGCAATTATCTTAATGGAAAAGACGGTAGGATTTTAAAACAAAAAATTTCAAAAGGACAATGGAAACCTATTCGTGATCTCAACGAAATTGATCCTCAGGATGGGTACGATGTGGTATCGACAATCGACGTTTTTATTCAGGATATTGCACATCATGCTTTGCTAAAACAATTAGAAGATTATCAAGCAGATCACGGTTGTGTGGTGGTTATGGAAACTAAAACGGGGCAAATAAAAGCCATTTCGAATTTAGGAAAAGCATTGGACGGCTCCTATTACGAAACAACAAATTATGCAGTTGCCGAAGCTCATGAGCCTGGTTCTACCTACAAACTAGTCGATTTGATGAACTTGCTCGAAGATAAAAAAATTGATACAA
Source organism: Flavobacteriaceae bacterium (assembly GCA_947373225.1). Lineage (GTDB taxonomy): Bacteria > Bacteroidota > Bacteroidia > Flavobacteriales > Flavobacteriaceae > Flavobacterium. The sequence continues at coordinate 11,558 of CANBWX010000036.1, forward strand.
GTGCCGTTTTCGATACGCATGGTGGAGTTATTACCTATTCAGGAAAACACGTAAAAGATTCCCACGCAGGAGGTTATGGAAAAGTAAGTTTGGCGCGGGGATTCGAATTATCGTCTAATACAGTGATGGTTCAAGCGGTTTATAATAATTACAAAAATAATCCTTCGCAATTCGTCAATCACATCAATAAATATGGATTGAATAAGCCTTTGGGACTTTCAATTAAAGGGGAAGGAATTCCTAGAGTTCCTCAACCTACGGATAAAAGCTGGTCTAATCTTTCGCTTCCTTGGATGGCTTTTGGTTACGGAGTTTCAATTACACCTTTGCAAACATTGACATTTTATAATGCTGTTGCCAATAACGGTGAAATGGTAAAACCACAATTTGTCTCTGAAATTAAAGAGTGGAACAGAACCATAAAAAAATATGACAAGGAAGTTATAAATCCCAAAGTATGTTCGCTAGAAACGATTAAGAAGTTGAAAGCAGTAATGCTGAATGTGGTCAAAAGAGGAACTGCTTCAAAATTATATTCGAAAGACTTTTCGATGGCAGGAAAAACAGGAACGGCGCAAGTAAATTATGCAAAAGATGGTGGAGCGGATAAATATTATGCTTCCTCATTTGTTGGTTATTTTCCAGCCGAAAACCCAAAATATTCTTGTATTGTTGTGGTTCATAAACCAAGTACAGCGCATAATAATTATTATGGAGCCGATGTAGCGGGACCTGTTTTCAAGAAAATTGCACAGAAGATTTTTACGGATACACCTTCGAGAAACGAGATAAAAAACATAAACAATAAAGTGCAAAAACAGGATAATGATTATGACTCTTATTTTGTAAAATCTCAAAAACAACAAGTTTCAATTGTGCCAGATGTGAAAGGAATGTCAGGAATGGATGCGGTTGCTATCTTTGAAAACCTTGGAGTAAAAGTAAAAATAATTGGTATTGGAAAAGTAAAAAAACAATCCTTGCTACCAGGAGGAAGTTTAGTTAAGAACACAACCATAACATTAGAATTGTCATGATTATTTTAAAGGAAATAATATATAAAGTAGCTATCGAAGCCGTACATGGTTCGACGGATATTGCTATCGATAAAATGGATTTCGACTCCAGAAACATCGGAGCAAATGATGTTTTTGTGGCTATTCGTGGTGCAATTTCTGATGGTCATGATTATATTGAAAAAGCAATTTGGCAAGGTGCAATAGCTATTGTTTGTGATGCTTTTCCCGAAACAATTACAAAAGGAATTACCTATATTCAAGTAAAAGACACTAATAAAGCAATGGCTTATATGGCTGCCAATTATTTTGAAAATCCTTCAAAAGGGTTAAAATTAGTTGGTATTACAGGAACAAACGGCAAAACAACGGTTGCTTCATTATTATACCAATTATTCAAAAAAGCAGGTTTCAAAGTAGGGCTTTTATCCACAGTAAAAATCCTTGTAGATGATAAAGAATACAAAGCCACACACACCACTCCTGATTCTATTACGATAAATCATTACTTGAGTGAAATGGTTGATCAAGGTGTAGAATATTGTTTTATGGAAGTGAGTTCGCACGGAATTCATCAAAAACGTACAGAAGGCTTGCATTTTGAAGGTGGTGTTTTTACCAATTTATCGCACGATCATTTAGACTATCATCCCACTTTTGCGGAATATCGGGATGTAAAAAAATCGTTTTTCGATAATTTGCCAAAAACTGCTTTTGCATTATCGAATATTGATGACAAAAACGGACAGGTAATGTTGCAAAATACGTCGGCCAAAAAACTGACTTATGCGCTAAAATCTTATGCCGATTATAAAGCTCAAATACTCGAAAATCAATTGTCGGGTTTGTTGTTAAAAATCAACGGAAATGAAGTTTGGGTAAAACTTATTGGGACTTTTAATGCTTATAATTTATTGGCTATTTACGGTACAGCTGTTCAATTAGGATTAGAAAGTCTTGAAGTTCTTCGATTATTATCCGATTTAGAAAGTGTTTCAGGACGTTTTCAATTTATTGTTTCCAACTCGAATATCACCGCAATTGTAGATTATGCGCACACGCCAGACGCACTTGAAAATGTGCTGAAAACGATTAATGATATTCGCACCAAAAACGAACAATTAATTACCGTTGTGGGTTGTGGCGGAAACAGAGATAAAGCAAAACGACCAATCATGGCTGGTATTGCGGCGGAACTTAGCGATAAAGTTATCCTGACTTCGGACAATCCAAGAAATGAAGATCCGGAGGTTATTATTAATGAAATGGAACAAGGTGTTGCTCCTCAAAATTATAAAAAATCATTGTCAATTACCGACAGAAAACAAGCCATTAAAACGGCTTGTCAATTGGCGCAGCCCAATGATATTATACTGATAGCAGGAAAAGGACACGAAACGTATCAAGAAATTCAAGGCATTCGTCATGATTTTGATGATATGAAAATAGTTAAAGAAATTTTAGAACAACTCAACAAATAAACGACAATATATGCTGTATTATTTATTTGAATATTTAAACAAAGTATTGAATATTCCTGGAACAGGCGTTTTTCAGTACATTACTTTTAGATCGTCATTGGCGTTTATGTTATCGCTTTTGTTGTCTACTATTTATGGAAAAAGAATTATTACTTTTTTGCGTAATCAACAAATTGGCGAAACAGTTCGTGAACTTGGATTGGCGGGTCAAAATGAAAAGTCAGGAACACCAACAATGGGTGGATTGATTATCATTTTTGCCACTTTGATTCCAGTAATGTTATTTGCCAAATTACAGAATGTATACATTCTATTATTAATAGTTACCACTTTGTGGATGGGAACTATTGGATTTATAGATGATTATATCAAAATTTTCAAAAAAGATAAACAAGGTCTAAAAGGGATATTTAAGGTTTTCGGTCAAGTAGGTTTAGGTTTGATTGTCGGCTCGGTCTTGTATTTTCATCCTGCTGTAACGGTTAGAACTTCGGCTAGTAATAGTGATGTTTATAAAGTTACAACAGAAACTATGATTTCGCAAGGGCCAGTTGAAGTAAAATCTACTGCGACTACTATTCCTTTCTTTAAAAACAATGAATTAGATTATGCCAAAGTCTTGGCTTGGACGGGCGAAGGATATGAAAAATGGGCATGGTTAATTTTTATTCCGGTTGTAATTTTTATCATAACGGCAGTTTCAAATGGAGCAAATCTAACAGATGGAATTGATGGTTTAGCAGCTGGAACGTCAGCAATTTCGGTTTTGGCATTAGGGATTTTTACTTTCCTTTCGGGAAATATTATTTTCTCTACCTATTTAAATATAATGTATATCCCAAATTCGGGAGAAATGACTGTTTTTATTGCTGCATTTGTGGGGGCATTAATTGGTTTTCTTTGGTATAATTCCTATCCAGCATCTGTATTTATGGGTGATACGGGAAGTTTAACAATTGGTGGAATAATTGCAGTTCTTGCCATTGCAGTTCGAAAAGAACTATTAATCCCATTATTATGCGGAATATTTTTGGTCGAAAATTTATCAGTCGTTTTGCAAGTTGGTTATTTTAAATATACCAAAAAACGTTTTGGCGAAGGCCGAAGAATATTTTTGATGGCGCCTTTGCATCATCATTATCAAAAGAAAGGTTACCATGAAAGTAAGATTGTAACCCGATTTTGGATTGTTGCCATAATGCTTGCCATATTGTCAATCGTTACTTTAAAATTAAGATAATGAGATTAGTAGTATTAGGAGGAGGCGAAAGCGGAGTTGGAACCGCAATTCTTGGCAAGAAAAAAGGATATGATGTTTTTGTGTCCGATTTTGGAAAAATAAAAGAAAATTACAAAGAAGTTCTTATTAATAATGGTATTGCTTGGGAAGAAGGAAAGCATACGGAAGACTTGGTTTTGAATGCCGATGTAGTGATGAAAAGTCCGGGAATTCCTGAAAAATCACCCATTATTAAAAAATTACACGAAAAAGGAATTTCGGTGATTTCGGAAATTGAGTTTGCCGCTCCATTTACAAAAGCAATTACCATAGGAATTACAGGAAGTAATGGCAAGACAACAACTACAATGCTTACGCATCATTTGCTAAAATCGGCTGGATTAAATGTGGCTATTGGAGGTAATATAGGAAAGAGTTTTGCTTGGCAAGTTGCCGATGATAAATATGATTCTTATGTGCTAGAATTAAGTAGTTTTCAGTTGGACGGAATCATAGATTATAAGCCGCATATCGCAATAATTACAAATATAAGTCCAGATCATTTGGACCGATATGATTACAAATATGAAAATTATATCGCATCGAAATTTAGAATAACGATGAATCAAACTGAGGAAGATTTCCTCATTTATGACGCCGATGACGAAGCGATTGCAGATTGGTTCAAAAACAATAAAACAAAAGCACAATTAATTCCTTTTTCATTGACAAAAACATTCGAAAACGGAGCATTTATAAAAGACAAAAATATGGAAGTAAACATCATCAACGAAGAAGAATTCACAATGGAGACCGAAACTATGGCACTTGAAGGAAAGCACAACATGAAAAATGCGATGGCAGCAACTTCTGTGGCAAAATTGATGAAAATTAGAAATGCTACTATTCGTGAAAGTTTATCCAACTTTCAAGGAGTGGAGCACCGTTTAGAAAAAGTGTTGAAAATTCAAAATGTTCAGTATATCAATGATTCAAAAGCGACAAATGTAAACGCTACTTTTTTTGCTTTAGACAGCATGAATACGCCTGCAGTATGGATTGTTGGTGGTGTTGATAAAGGAAATGATTACAATGAATTGATGTCTTTGGTTCGTGAAAAAGTAAAAGCTATCATTTGTCTAGGTGTCGACAACAAAAAAATAATTGATGTTTTTGGAAATGTAGTAGATATGATGGTTGAAGTTGACAATATGGAAGATGCCGTAAAAATGGCACAACATCTAACCGAAAAAGGAGATACAGTATTGTTGTCACCGGCTTGTGCAAGTTTCGATTTATTCGAAAACTACGAAGACAGAGGGAATCAATTCAAAAAAGCGGTTAAAAACCTGTAAAAAATAGGTTTTGGGTTTTAGGTGCTAGGTGTCTGACCTAAAACCCAAAACCTAAAACCCAAAACCAAAAAAAATGAAAGAACTAATAAACAATCTAAAAGGCGACAGGGTTATATGGTCATTCGTGGCTTTATTGGCGTTGTTTTCGTTTATGCCTGTTTTTAGTGCGAGTAGTAATTTGGCTTACATGAACCACGGAACAGGAAATACAATTAGTTATTTGTTGAAACATTTGGCTCATATTTTTATAGGATTCATCATTATTTACTGGGTTCACAAAGTGCCATTTCATTATTATAAAGGGATTTCTAAAATTGCATTGCCAATTGTTTGGATATTATTGGCCTACACAATGATAAAAGGAACCGTTATCGCTGGTGCCAATGCCAGTCGATGGATTCAAGTGCCTTTTATTGGAATAACTTTTCAAACTTCGACATTAGCATCCATTGTTTTGATGCTTTATGTGGCTAGATATTTATCTAAAAAAAGGGAAGAAGAAGCAACTTTTAAAGAATCATTACTAGAACTTTGGTTGCCCGTTTTTATTACATTGATGTTTATTTTACCGTCTAATTTTTCTACGGCTGCGTTGATATTTTCCATGGTTTTAATGTTGACTTTCGTGGGGAAATATCCTTTAAAATATATCGGATTTATTATTGGCGCAGGAATTGCAGGACTGGTTTTATTTGTTTTATTGGCGAAAGCTTTTCCGGATTCTCATTTTTTTAGTAGAGTAGATACTTGGACAAGCCGAATCGAAAATTTTAGAACCAACAAACCTGGCGAAGACGATTACCAAATTGAAAAAGCAAAAATCGCCATTGCTTCGGGCGGAATTTACGGACTTGGACCTGGCAAAAGCGTGCAAAAACACTTTTTGCCACAATCTTCTTCCGATTTTATTTACGCCATTATTGTTGAAGAATGGGGATTAATAGGCGGTTTAGGTGTTTTGTTTTTATATCTATTATTGTTTTTTAGATTCATCGTTGCAGCCCATAAAGCAAATTCCTTATTCGGGAAATTATTAGTCGTCGGATTGGGATTTCCTATGATTTTTCAAGCGATGATCAATATGGCAGTTGCCGTTGAATTATTGCCAGTAACAGGACAAACTTTACCCCTTATAAGTAGTGGAGGAAGTTCGATATGGATGACATGTATTGCATTAGGAATCATCATAAATGTAACCAAAAAAGACGAAGAAATAGCTGAAGAAATCAAGGACAAAGCAATAAGAGAAGCGGCACTTCAAAAACTTATTGATAAGCAATTAGAAGAAGATAATGAAGAGGAATTAGATGGAGAAGAAAATTATTCGATCCAAGACAATGCAGCTAATCCAATGAAAGCAGTTTTGAATAAATAATTCAGAAAAAATATAAAAATGGAAAAATACAAATTCATATTAAGTGGCGGCGGAACGGGAGGACATATCTATCCTGCGATTGCGATTGCCAATGAATTAAAATTTCGTTTTCCTGATGCTGAATTCCTTTTTGTGGGTGCCAAAGATAAAATGGAAATGCAAAAAGTGCCTCAAGCCGGTTATGCAATCAAAGGACTTTGGATTGCTGGTTTGCAACGAAAATTGACTTTGCAAAACGCAATGTTTCCCTTTAAATTATTCGATAGTTTATGGAAATCTCGAAAAATAATTAAGCAGTTCAAGCCCAATGTGGTTATAGGAACTGGAGGTTTTGCTTCGGGACCATTATTGCAAATGGCAAATATGATGCATATTCCAACGGTGATTCAGGAACAAAATTCGTTTCCGGGAATAACCAATAAATTATTGAGCAAGAAAGCGAATAAAATTTGTGTTGCCTACGAAAATTTAGAACGGTTTTTTCCAAAAGAAAAAATGATTCTGACAGGAAATCCTGTTCGTCAGGATTTAATCGACATCGAAAGTAAAAGAGAAGAAGCCATTCAGTATTTCAATTTAGATGTCAATAAAAAAACATTGTTGGTTCTTGGCGGAAGCCTTGGCGCAAGAAGAGTCAATCAATTAATCGAAAAAGAATTAGATAAAATAGTTGCTCAAAATGTGCAGATCATTTGGCAATGTGGGAAATTATATTTCGAAGATTATAAAAAATATAATAGCCCCCTAACCCCCGAAGGGGGAACTAGTAACGACAATAAAACAAATAATGTTCAGGTTTTGACATTTATTGACCGAATGGATTTGGTTTATGCTGCTGCCGACATTGTGATTTCTCGAGCTGGAGCTTCTTCTGTTTCGGAATTGTGTATTGTCGGGAAACCGGTAATTTTTATTCCCTCACCAAACGTAGCCGAAGATCATCAAACCAAAAACGCCAAATCAATAGTCGATAAAAAAGGAGCGATTATGATTAAGGAAAGCGAACTTGATTCGGAATTTAGCCTTGTTTTTGAAGCTTTATTAAAAGACCAAGGAAAGCAAGACCAGTTGAGTAAAAATATTAAACATTTGGCTTTGCCAAACGCAACAAAACAAATAGTTGACGAAATTTTAAAATTAGTCTAAAGGCGAAAGTCACAAAGTCAAACGACTTTGGACTTTAGAACTTTAAGGCTTTCAAACTAAATTATGAATCTAAATCAAATACATAACGTTTATTTTATAGGAATCGGAGGAATTGGGATGAGTGCTTTGGCACGTTATTTCAAAACCATTGGAAAGAATGTGTCCGGTTATGATAAAACGGAAACGCAACTAACTAGAGAATTACAACAACATGGAATTGCCATTCATTTTGAAGATAATATTGATTTAATCCCTGCCGATTATTTCGTAGAAAATACGTTGGTAATTATTACTCCAGCCGTTCCAAAGCAGCATTCGGAGTGGAATTATTTTTTAGAACGTGATTATGAAATTAAGAAAAGAGCCGAAGTTTTAGGGATAATTACAAAAGACACTTTCTGTTTTGCGGTTGCGGGAACGCACGGAAAAACGACTACATCAGGAATTCTTGGACATATTTTATTTGAAAGCGGTGTAGATGTTACTGCTTTTATTGGCGGAATTGTCGAAAATTATAATTCGAACTTAATTGGAAACGGAAAAACAGTTACCGTTGTCGAAGCCGATGAATTTGATCGCTCTTTCTTGCATTTGCATCCCAATATTGCTTGTGTAACCTCGATGGATGCGGATCATTTGGATATTTATGGAGATAAAGCGGCAATCGAAGCGTCATTTGTAGAATTTGCGGATAAAGTAGAGGATAAAAGCAAACTTTTCATAACCAAAGAGTTACCTATTAAAGGAGTTACTTGTGCCGTAAATGAAGAAGCGGTTTTTTCTGCTTGCAACATTCGAATTGTAAATAGTCAGTACGTTTTTGACGTACAAACACCAACGGAAATCATTATGAATTTGCAATTTGGTTTGCCAGGAAAACATAATTTAATGAATGCACTCATGGCATTGGCGATGGCAAAAACTTTCGGTCTCCCAAACGAAGACATTGCTAGTGCCTTGCTTTCATTCAAAGGAATAAAGCGACGATTTTCGTATCAAATAAAAAACGAAAATTTGGTTTACATCGATGATTATGCGCATCATCCTACCGAAATAAATGCGGTTCATCAAGCGGTTCGAGAATTGTATCCAAACCAGAAAGTGTTGGCTGTTTTTCAACCTCATTTGTTTAGCCGAACTAGAGATTTTGCCGATGATTTTGCAAAGAGTCTTTCTGCATTTGACGAAGTACTTTTGTTAGATATTTATCCGGCTCGCGAATTGCCAATGGAAGGAATTACTTCGCAATGGTTAATGGATAAAATGAATAATATACATAAAAAATTAGTACAAAAACAGGAATTAATTCCTTCAATTTTAGACAGCGATGCAACTGTTATTGTAACGATTGGAGCGGGTGATATTGGAGAAATGGTTCCGACAATTAAAAAAGCGTTAGATGAAACTAATTAATTGGACAAATATTCGATTTATACTGATGTTTTCATTGGTTATTTTTCTGTTTTCATTTACTTCAAAACGGAATGAAAGCAGAAAATTAAGCAAATCTGTCATTATTTTTGTAGGAGATAACGCTCCTTTTGTCAACCAAGAAACGGTTAATAAATTGTTAATAGAAAATAATAGAGATGTAAAAAGTATTGGTAAAGATAAATTAGATTTGAATAAGTTGGAAAAGGCTCTGAACGCTCAAGAAATGATTGAAAAATCTGAGGTATTTGTGAGTGTTGATGGAGTGTTGAAAGCAATCGTAAAACAAAAAACTCCTGTAGCTAGAGTTTTTGACGGAGACAATTCTTTCTATATTGATTATAAAGGGAATACCATGCCGTTATCGACTAATTTTACAGCTAGAGTTCCACTTGTTTCGGGGGAAATTAATAAAAAAAATGGCGGAGATTTAGCCGAATTATTTCGCATAATTAATGACGATGAATTTTTGAAAAAAAATATCATTGCTGTACAGGTTATGCCAAACGGGAGCTTAAAAATGCTCAATAGAAATTTTAATTATCAAATTGATTTTGGTGGAACGGTACGAATGAAGGCCAAATTTAATAATTACAAAGCTTTTTTTCAAAAAGCAGTTTTAGATAGTTCGTTATATAAATATAAAATAATTGACCTCAGGTTTTCGCAACAAGTGGTGTGTACTAAATAATAGATAATGGAAAAAGAGAATATTGCGGTAGGTCTAGATATTGGGACAACGAAAATAGTTGCCATGATAGGCAAGAAAAATGAATACGGAAAACTAGAAATTTTAGGTGTTGGAAAATCTAAAAGTTTAGGTGTTGCAAGAGGTGTTGTAAATAATATTACTCAAACGATTCAATCTATTCAGCAAGCTGTTTCTGAGGCAGAAAATAAATCGGGTTATAAAATAAAAGATGTTGTTGTGGGTATTGCTGGTCAACATATTCGTAGTATTCAGCACAGCGATTATATTATTAGAAGTAATGCAGAAGAGGTAATTGGAGGAAATGATATTCAGCTTTTAATTGATCAAGTGAATAAATTGGCGATGTTACCGGGCGAAGAAATTATTCACGTTTTGCCACAAGAATTTAAAATCGACGGACAGTCTGACATCAAAGAACCGATAGGCATGTACGGCGGAAGATTAGAGTCTAGTTTTCATGTTGTGGTTGGGCAAGCTTCTTCGATACGAAATGTAGGGAGATGTATCCAAAGCTCAGGAATTGAATTGTCAGGATTAACCTTGGAACCATTAGCTTCGGCTGATGCAGTTTTAAGTCAAGAAGAAAAAGAAGCAGGTGTTGCATTGATTGATATTGGTGGAGGAACAACAGATTTGGCCATTTTTAAAGATGGAATTATTCGTCATACTGCTGTAATTCCTTTTGGAGGAAATGTAATTACAGATGATATAAAAGAAGGCTGTTCGATTATCGAAAAGCAAGCTGAATTGTTGAAAGTTAAATTTGGATCAGCTTGGCCAGGAGAAAATAAAGACAATGAAATTGTTTCTATCCCGGGTTTAAGAGGAAGAGAGCCAAAAGAGATTTCTTTAAAGAATTTGTCTAAAATAATTCACGCTCGTGTTGTCGAAATTATTGAGCAGGTTTTCACCGAAATTAAAGATTACGGACACGAAGATCCTCGCAAAAAATTGATTGCAGGAATTGTACTTACCGGTGGTGGAGCACAATTGAAACATATTAAACAATTAGTAGAATATATTACTGGAATGGACACCAGAATTGGATATCCAAACGAGCATTTGGCAGGAAATTCGGATGAAGAAATATCGAGTCCATTATATGCTACAGCAGTTGGATTGGTGATGAATAGCATCGAAAATCATACTCAAAGTGCCGTTAGAATGGATGTTGTTGAAGCTCCAAAAGCACCAGTTTACAGAGCACCAGTTGCTCAAAAAGAAGAAATTGAGGAGCCTGCAAATGAAGTTGAAGTGAAAAGTAGTATCAAGAAAGAAGAATCTACAGAAACTAAAATAAGAAGATCGTTTTTTGATCGTTATGTAGACAAGATTAAAGATTTCTTAGACAACGCTGAATAAAGAAGAATTAAAAAAATAAGAAAATAACAAATATATAAAACCAATAAGATGATGAGCAACTCAGAATTTGGAAGTATTTCATTTGATTTACCAAAAAACCAATCAAATGTAATAAAAGTTATTGGAGTAGGTGGTGGCGGAAGCAACGCTATAAACCACATGTTTAAGCAAGGTATTAAAGGCGTTGATTTCATCGTTTGTAATACTGATTCTCAAGCATTGGATAATAGTTGTGTACCCAATAAAATTCAGTTAGGTGTTAACTTAACCGAAGGGCTTGGAGCAGGAGCAAACCCTGATGTAGGTCAGCAATCTGCTATAGAAAGCATTGCCGATATAGAAAAAATGCTTGACAGAAACACCAAAATGGTTTTTATCACCGCTGGAATGGGTGGAGGAACTGGAACTGGTGCAGCACCAGTAATTGCGCAATTGGCTAAAGAAAGAGATATTTTAACTGTTGGGATTGTTACACTTCCTTTCTTGTTCGAAGGTAAAGTTCGTCAAGAGCAAGCGCTTATTGGTATTGATAAATTACGCAAACAAGTCGATTCCTTAATTGTTATCAATAATAACAAATTAAGGGAAGTGTACGGAAATCTTGGTTTCAAAGCTGGATTTTCTAAAGCGGACGAAGTTTTGGCAACAGCCTCAAGAGGAATTGCCGAAGTAATTACGCATCACTACACACAAAATATCGATTTAAAAGATGCCAAAACAGTTTTGTATAATAGTGGAACTGCTATTATGGGATCTGCAGTTGCTTCGGGCGAAAATAGAGCTAAAGAAGCGATTATGTCGGCTTTAGATTCTCCGTTGTTAAACGATAATAAAATCACAGGTGCTAAAAACGTATTGTTGCTCATCGTTTCTGGCTCTGACGAAATCACGATTGATGAAATTGGTGAAATCAACGATTACATTCAAGCAGAAGCCGGTCATAATGCGAATATTATTATGGGTGTTGGTGAAGAAGAATCACTTGGTGACTCTATTTCGGTTACAATAATTGCAACTGGATTCGACATCGAACAACAAAATGAAATTGTAAATACAGAACCTAAAAAAATTATTCACACACTTGAAGACGAACAAAAAAGTGTACATGATTTAACAAAAAAAACAGTTCCAGCATTCAATTTGAATAACGAAACTTCATCAGCAAATTCGAACGAAAGAATTGTTTTCGAATTGCTAGAAGATACTGTTGCTGAGCCAGAAGTAGTTTCAATCAATAAAGAAGAATTAATGGTTATGTCTGAATTTATAAAAAATTTAGACGTGACTTTCGAAATAGTATCTCCAATTAACGATCTTGATTTTATGGTTTCAAAACCAAAAGTAGAGAGTTTTAGAGAAACATTTGTAAGCGAACCAGCAAAGCCAATTGAAGTAGTTGCTCCAAAAGCTGTTGAAAGACTAGAACAAACTGCTTTTTCTTTCGATTTACCACTTTTTAGTCCAGAACCAGTTGCTAAAGTAGAAGAAAACACCGTTTTATTTGAATTGACTAACGAAACTCGCGATATTAAAGTGAAAGATGCCGTTCAATTTGTTCCTGTGACTGAATTGACCGACAAAGGAATTATCAGATATTCACTTGAAGAATTCACCGAATTAGAGCATGTTCTTTCAGAAGCAAAACCAGCTGCAATCGTTGAAGAAGTGATTCCTGAAGAGTTGAATATCACAATGAAAAAAGTAGAAAGAGTTGAAAATACAACTTCTACTTTCGAGAATATTTCTCCAATGGAAATGACAATCGAAGAAACATTGAAATTCAGAGCCGATGAAAGAAGAAAAAAACTAAAGGAATTCAATTATAAATTCCACAATAATATTTCAAAAATTGACGAATTAGAACGAGAACCAGCCTACAAAAGATTAGGAATCGACCTTTCGAACACCCAATCAAACAATACAAATTCAAGAATTTCGGTAGGAACTGACAGCAATGACGACCTACAGTTGCGATCTAACAATTCGTACTTGCATGACAATGTAGACTAACTAATTGAAACCAAAGTTGACTAACCCGAAAATTGATTCAATTTTCGGGTTTTTTTGTGCTTGCAAGTAGTAACGGCGAAGCAAAGAGTTGTAAATCCCGTTAAAATTCTTTAAATTTGTCGGGCCTTAATCCAGCTGTTCGTTACAAGCTTTTTTTCGTAAATGCTTTTTTCTAAGAACCTAAAAGAGCTTCCTTTGGTCGCTTTTTATGTTCATGAAAAAATACATATTCTCTAAAAAAGGCTTTTCACTTCCATCTGGGGCAAAAAGAATTGTTTTCATAATAGCATTTCAATAAACGATTGAACAAATAAACAATAAAAAAATATGAGTTTATCAGCAAAAATCATGGAAGATTTAAAAACTGCCATGAGAGCAAAAGATACCGTAGCATTAGAAGCGTTAAGAGCCATTAAATCCGAAATCCTTTTAGCGCAAACAGCAACAGGATCAAAAGAAGAAATCTCAGCAGATGACGAGATTAAATTACTTCAAAAATTGGTAAAAACGCGTAAGGATAGCGCCAAAATTTTTGCGGAACAAAACCGTTTAGATTTGGCCGAACCAGAATTAGCTCAAATTGCAGTAATCGAAAAATTCTTGCCAGAACAATTAAGCGAAGCAGAAGTAGAAGCTGTAATCGCAAAAATCATTGTTGAAACTGGTGCGACAGGAATTGCCTCAATGGGAAAAGTAATGGGATTAGCCGCTGCACAATTAGGCGGAACCGCTGAAGGAAAAACAATTTCGACAATTGTTAAGAAATTGTTAGTTTAGATAATTTAGACTTCTTAGATTTTTAGACATTTTAGAGTCTAAGAAGTCTAAAAATATAACAATCTGAAAATAATGGCTTCGTAGTTCAACTGGATAGAATTTCAGATTTCGGCTCTGAAGGTTGCAGGTTCGAACCCTGCCGAGGTCACAAATTGGTTATAGTAATAAAAAAGGGTTTTAGTCGTTGTTAGACTGCACCCAAAAGTTTAGACAAATTTATAATTAATTTTGATAATAATGAGCTCGATATTGTATCGGGCTCATTCCTTTTAGATTTAGTTTGATTCTTTCATTATTGTAATATTTTATATATTCTTTAATTTCTTTTTTTAAGTGGTTCGTGTCTTTAAATTTCATAATATAAAACAGTTCTGATTTTAATATGCCAAAGAAATTTTCTATAACTGCATTATCTAAACAGTTTCCTTTTCTTGACATACTCTGAACTAATCCTTTTTCTTTCAAGAGCATTTGATATTGTTTCATTTGATATTGCCAGCCTTGATCGGAGTGTAATATTAAATTAGTATTATTTGGTATTCTTCTAAAAGACTTTTTAAGCATATTTGTTATTTGATTAAAATTTGGTCTTTCAGATAATTCATAACTTATTATTTCTCCGTTAAATAGATCAATTATAGGAGATAAGTACAATTTATTGCCAGATATATTAAACTCAGTGACATCGGTTGCCCATTTTTGATTAGGCTGTGCTGCTTTAAAATTACGTTGTAATATATTAGGAGCTATTTTTCCTTGTTCTCCTTTATAAGACTTATATTTTTTTAATCGTATTATACTTTTTAACCCTAATATTTTCATTAAACGCAATACCGTTTTATGATTAATAATAATTCCTTTTTGTCTGATTGCTAAAGTAATACGACGATATCCCAACCTGCCTTTGTGGTGATTGTAGATTTGTTTAATCAAATCTTTAACGTCTTTGTATTTGTCATTTAATTGACTTCTTTTTTCATAGTAATAATAACTACTTCTAACCATATTCATACAATCGAGTAATAACTCTAAATCATATTTATGCCTTAATTCCATTATGGTTTGAGCCTTTTGTTTTGACTGGCTTGTTCGGCTTGAACTAAGGCATTGAACTTTTTTAAAATTTCGTTTTCTGCACGTAAATACTCTAGTTCCCTTAAAAGCTCTTCTTCTCGTGTCAAGGTTTTGTCTGTTTTTCTCTTTTTCCTTTTAAAATTCATTGTTATAGGTCTTCCTTTAGGTTTAAGTTGCAAACCTGTTATACCTTCTTTTTCGTATTTTCTCTGCCAATTTGTTATCGTTGACTCTCTTGGAATATTAAAAGTTAAACAGGCTTTACTCAAAGATATTGACTTATTTTCAATAGCTTGTAGTACTTTTAATTTAAAGTTTACACTATAGTTTTTGTTCTTCTGCCTTGGCAAAAGACCCTCATTTCCAAATTCTATATAAAACTTAATCCAACGATTAAGATTTGAATTCGCAATACCATTTTCATAAGCTACAGAATTAACTGAGCGATGTTTTCTTAAAACTTCTTCTACACAGCGAAGTTTAAATTCATAATTGTATTTGACTTTTCTTTCCATAAAAATGCCCCCAAATAGTGTCTAACTTTTTGGGGGCAGTTCATTTTGACCCGTGAATTGACCCTAGACATCTTTGCAGTGTTAAAAGGGAACAATATTACAAATACGTAATTGACAAGTTCCTTAAATTATTAACTAAAAGCAAAGATGTATATGAATTACAAAAACACTACCTAGGTTTACTAAACCCAAAATTCAACTAATCGGGAGATAGATTGAATTACTTCAAAAGACTTTCCTAATCTGGAAAGTTGAAATTCACAAAATTTATAAAAAACAAAAAAATCTATTCATTAATGGACGGCAATAGAACTGTCCCAACTCAAAATTAAAAATTATGAAAAATTCAGTAAAAACAACAGAAAATGAGTATCAATTAATTAGTGTGGTAATCCCAAGACTAAATGGAAA
>CANBWX010000037.1 GCA_947373225.1 Flavobacteriaceae bacterium
GAATTGATGGAAATGTTGGGGAAATAATTTATTTTCAAAGTTTCCAGCCTTTTAAAGTTTCCAGCCTTTTAAAGGCTGGAAACTTTAGTAGTCTTAAAATTTACTCTATAATCAAATCTTCAATTTCATCTAAATTTTGGTTTATAGAATGATAATATTTGAAATTTTCCAAATCATTAAAGGATTCTAGAACTCTATTTCGTTGTAATTTTGTGTTTTTAGTTGAAATAATTGTACCATAAGAAGTCCAAGGATATTCAATAATATGCTCAGTAAATCTATGATGTACGGGATTATTATGGATATAAAATATCAATTTTTGAAAATAGCTTTCCGAACTGACAATTTTTCTTTTAAAATTCTTCTCAAACAAACTTCCCGTTCTTTTATAGCGTTTGTTCATTGCTAGTGTGTAGGCATTGAATAAATTTGAAAACTGTTTTGATGCATTTACAGTCTTTGGTTTATCGGTTGAAGAATATTCTAATTTTGTAATATCAATTTCATGAGTTTCTTTGATATAAACTAAAATATGAAAATGATTTTTCATTAAACACCAAGCAAAAGTTTCTGCTATTGGATCAATGTACTTTTCATAAAGTTTTAAAAAGTGAAGGTAGTTTTCAGTTTCATAAAACAAATCAATTCCATTATTTCCTCTATTGTAAATATGATAATATTTGCCATTTTCAAGAGGAATTGGATTCATAATAGAAAGATATTTAAAATTAAAATAAAGCTTCCAGCCTTTTAAAGGCTGGAAGCTTTGGAAACGGAAATAATTAATTCTTCAAATCCTTAATCACTTTAAACGCAACATCTACTTGGTCTTCACTTACTAAAATGGTAAATTCGTTTGATGTAGAAATCACTTCATTGATGATAATTCCTTCCCAAGCCAAACGCTGAAAAATGAAATAATAAATCCCTGGAACAACGATGTTTTCTTTAGGTAATTTTACCGTAATCGAAGCTAGATTGTCCAGTTTTTGAATCAATTTTTCATTGGCAAAATGTTTGTCAACTAAATAATTGACGCTATTGCTAACAACGATATTGGTTTCGTTTACACCTCTTGAAGAAGTATAAAAAATGTCTGGAAAAACATTGATGTCGGTAATTAAATCGGCTTGTTTGTTCAAAACAGTTTCCGATGCTGCAAATGTATAATCAGTTAACGCGGAACGAACCGTGATTTCACCAATGTTTTTTATAACTTTATTAATCTTATGATTCAGTCTAAAATCTAATTCTTCAGTCAGTCTTTTTAATGCCATTACAACGGCTCCTTGTTTGACTTCTTTACCGAAATCACTTTCTAATTCAAGCATTATATTTCTGGAAAGTGATGTCAAATTGATTATCCCAAGCGACAATGCATTTAATAAAAAAGGTTTTGTTTTGATGTAATTTTCTACAATTGAAGAAACTGTTTTCATAATAAATGGATTTATTTTAATAAGCAATAATTCTGTTTAAGCGGATTTTACCTTAGAAACCCAAATAGATTCGTTTAATCTAACAAAAACTTTTGCAAAGATAAATAAAAAAACAATTTGTTATAAATTCAACAATATTAATTTGTAGTTAAAAATGATAAAAAGCATCGATTAAGTGTTCAATAACAAAAGATTTGCCTTCTTTATGAACAGCAATGATGTCAAAACGAACATCAATGTCCAAATCTTTAGAAATAACGTATTCATTTACAGCTTTTACCAAAAGTTGAATTTTCTTTGGTTTCACAAAATCCTGCGGTAAACCAAAATCTAAAGATGAACGCGTTTTTACTTCGACAATGGCAAGAATATTCTCCTTTTGAGCGATAATATCTATTTCGGCTTTATGAAAAGTCCAGTTGGTTTCCAGAATTGCATAGCCCTCTTTACGAAGAAATTCGACGGCCAATTCTTCGCCCAATTTTCCTAATTCGTTGTGATCGGCCATTTAGATTTTTGATTGAAGATTTTTATTTTATAAATAAAATTTGCCATAAAGACTCAAAGTAACTAACGAAACATAGCCCACACGGTTTCAACCGTGTGCTATGGATTAAAACAATGAAAAATATTATTCAAAAGTCAATGTCGAAGTTTTCGTGTTTAATTCAAGCGTGACTTTTTTGCCAAAAATTAAAGCTCTGTTATCGTGAAAATGTCCCGCCGGAAAATTATAAAGAACCGGAAACGAATATCCTTTGGTAACATCTTCAATAATTTGGTTGGCATTTTTCCCCCACGGAATATCATTGTCTCTCATTTTTGTCATGCCACCAACAATCAATGCGCTCAAGCCGTCAAAGCATCCGCAACGTTTTAGGCTCATCATCATCCGGTCGATATGGTATAAATATTCGTCGATATCTTCGATGAAAAGAATTTTTCCTTTGCAATCTATTTGCGTTTTCGAACCCATTAGGCTGTACAAAATCGATAAATTGCCGCCTACGATTTCGCCTTTGGCATTTCCAAGACGATTGGCAGCATCAAAAGGCATTTCATAATTTAGGCTTTCGCCAAAGAGTGCTTTTCGCAAACTTTCGATAGTTTCGGGAGAGGCTTTTGCAACCGTTACTGGCATAGCACCATGAATGGAAGCGATATTTAATTGGTTTAAATAACTGTGAATTACGGTTACATCGCTGAAACCAATAATCCACTTTGGATTTTTTTTGAATTGGGTAAAATCTAATAAATCAATCATTCGAACCGTTCCGTAACCACCTCGAACGCACCAAATTGCTTTGATATTAGGATCATCCATTTGATGTTGAAAATCTTCTGCCCGTTGCATATCGGTTCCCGCTAATTGATTATCATCCAATCCAATAGTTTTTCCGATAACGACTTTCAAGCCCCAACTATGCAGTAAATCTATTGCGGGTTTTAGGTTGTCATCAATATTTTTTCGGGCTGTTGCCAAAATAGCAACAGTGTCTCCTTTTTGTAAATAGGGTGGTATTTTCATTTGTGTTTGCGCTTGAATATTCGAAAATTGTACAACAAAAATAAGCAATACGAGTTGATATAAAATAGCATTGACGTTTAAAATGTAAAGTCGAAAAGCATTCATGTTGTACTTAAATTTAGAATCGTTTTGAAGTCACAAATATAGCAAGTCATAAGATTAATTTACAATAATATCATCTATTTCGATTGTTGTTGTTACTGCTGAGGTGCCACTATATTCAAAAATAAAGAAACCATTACCCGTTAAATTTGCAGGAATGACATAATTTCCACTATTGACAAAACTCGAAGCGTATCCGTTTAAATTTCCACTTGAAATCACAAAATTTGAAGTAATATCAACCAATGTTGCTTTACTCATATCTCCTTTGGGAACATAATTTTTTGAATAATATACTTTCAAAACCGAACCAAGATTATACCCATCCTTAGTTTTAAACGAAAGTTTTTTCCCGGGAGTAAAAGCCACAGGCATAGCCAAATAGGTTTTGTTTGATCCTCCTGAACCAAAAGAGGACATTTGTATATATTTGTTTCCGCTAAGCAATTTTACATCCCAATATCTCGAACCAAAATAAGCATCATTTACATATTTCGCAAAAACGGCTCCTTTTGTTGTTACGGCATAACTTTGAAAAGTTTCTGAAAAAGTCGGTAGATACTTGATGGCTGTTCCGCCAATAGGCAGAATATAATCTACCCGAAGATTTGGCATATTGACGTCGCGTTCTGTCCGCATAATGATTTGATAGACTCCATTATATTTCGTCAAAACACCACGTATTTTCCCTCTTCCGGAAGGAACTTTATAACCTGCAAAATTGGCATATCGGCTCGTTCTCACTACCAAGGAATTGGTTCCGTTTGTAATATATAGACTCGAATCGTAATCATCATTTCGGTAAGTGTCGTACAATCCGCTTGACGATTCATCGGTAAATTGTACGTTGTCAAACTCGACCAAAGTATTCAAAAAAGTATCCGTATTGGCTTGAGCCAAAGTTATTTTATGAACCAAAGCATCTTCGCTGACCAAATCACACGAAGGAATTAGATAATTTTTATAATTAGCTAATCGGTCAACTGCATATTGATCCGTTGGAGAAGCACCAAAAGTCAATCCCTCAGCAAGACTAGTCGGGTTTGCAAACGCCAATCCTTTTAGTTTTAAAAAGACTTTTTTACCGACTTGAAGATTTTTGGTGTACACATTGACTTCGTCAATCGAAAGATTAAATCCTTTTGATCCGTCCAACGGTTGAAAATACATGCTTTTATAAAAATTTCCGCCTTCATCGCTCGAAATTATGTAGGCTTCGATACTATCATCCGAAGAATATATTGGAGTATTCGGAATTATACCTGGGCTTTTTGCAACAGGATTAATAGCCACAGCATAAATATTTGCTACTTCTTTCGTTTTCGACAATCCAGGATTGATGCAATTATCCAGAATAGGTGGTTTAAACGTATCATTTATACAGCTTGTAAAAAAAGCCAATACTCCAATAATAATAAAAAGGGTTCTTATTTTATTTTTCATAACGCTTGATTATTAAAAGGTTAAATAGATATTTGCCATATAAGTTCTTCCGTATCCGTAGAAGTATTTTGGAGAAAAAACACTTGGCCCTCCACTTTGATGATCTTCAAATTCTTGTCGGTAGGTGGCGTTTCTCGATTGCTCGTAACCACCTGTTTTGTAGGTAACATTAAGGACATTATTAAGGGTTGCAAAAAGCCCCAAAGTTGTTTTTTTCATTCTCCAAGATTTTCCGCCAACCAAATTCATCAGGAAGAAAGGATCAAATTTCTCTTGTTTTAAATATTGATTTGCTAATGTTTGGTCTATTTTTATTCCGGCATTATCAATGTTTGTATAGAAATTATCCGTTCTTAATATGGAAGAAACACTAAGATAATTATCGGCCAAATAATTGGCATTGGCACCAATCCACCAGAATTTGGGATCCCTATATTCTATTCCAAATGAATAGGCTTGTTGCGGCATTCCTGCTTGTTTATAACTGGATAATTGTGCTTTGCCGTAACTTGTAATCGTTGAAGAGGCATCATCGGTTAAACTCACATTCGGATTATTGGTGATGGTGTATTCGCCATAAGCAGCAACGCCTGTAAGCTTAATTGTCGAAGTTATTTGATAGTCTAAGCCAACTTCAATTCCTCTATTTTTTTTGTTTATTCCAGTTACAACTTCCGAAACATAAGCTCCATTTCCGCTGCTATTTATGGCATCTGCATAATAATAATTGATGTTTGTCGAGTTTAATGTTTCCAACAAATAGCCCGTGAATCTTGCTTTGAAAAGTGGGGTTTTAATAACATAACTGCAATCTAATCCTTTGATGGTTTCGCTTGTGATTCCGTCTGTAGCAGAATTATTTACACGAGCATTCGGGAAAACATCTTTTGTATTTGGTGCTTTTGACATATAAATGGCGTTGAAATCGATATAATTTCTTCCGCTTAATTTATAAGTCAAACCCCCTTTGAATCCGAAATTATCAAAATTTATTTTCTCGCTTTTCCCAAAAGAATTCGTTGGATAATAGCCATTTTTATACAAACCTTCTCTTTGAAAACTGGATCGTGAGAAAGACTGCGCCAAATAAAAATCTACTTTTTTATAGATAAATTTGAATTGGGTGTATGCCTCCAGTTTTGTGGCAACGATATTATAATTGTAGCCATAATGTTCTCCAACGCCAATTGTTCGGAAAGGATTATTCAAATCGGATTGTTGCTGATCTTGGGTTAAACCAAAAGTGCTGATATCTGTAAAATGGCTTCCGCCCAATAAATCTAACATATTTTTGAAATTATTGATTTTCGAATACAAATAACTACCGCCGGCAGTCATTAATACATTGTCAGAAATTTGGGATGAAAAATTAGAATTTATTGAGGCACTTTTTTCGTCATTTCGATCTTCGTACAAAGCAAATCGACTTCCGTTTGCCAAGTTTTCGGCGTTAACTTTGTACATGTTTTTCCAGTCTAATTGCGGATTGGTGAGAAAATTAGTTTTAGTAGTTTCAGCATTCGAAATATTTGTTGGGCTGTTGCCAATATAGTTTCCATTCAAAAATAAATTGGAATAATAACTTGGCAATTTTCTGTAATATGTAGGATCGGGATTGTCTGCTTTTGAGAAATCAATTCGGCTATTTCCTATTTGTCCAGTCTGATAAGAAATTGTGGTATTCAAGTTAGTTTTCGGATTTATTTTCCAATAATGAGCCAACATATAAATAGGTTCTTCGGTATTTTTAACTCTAGAATTCCTTACTTTTCCGTCTTGTAAACCCCAATACGAATTGTATTTAAGCCCTTCCAATTGGGATAATTCAGCTGTATTTGGAGAATTTTTCCCTCTTTTGTTTTGGGCATAAATTGCCGTAAAATTCAAGTTTTGTTTATTGTTCAATTTTTTTTCGATACTTATAAATAACGAATTTGCTGCATAATCAGTCCCTTCATAATAACCATTTTGAGCCCAGCGTCTTGAACCGGAAACCACATACGCCCAACCTTTATTATTCATTCCCGAGGAGTAAGTTGCCATCGCTCTATAACTATAATTGGTATCGGTGTTGAGGAAAGAAATTCTAGTTCCAGGTCTGTAAATCGAAGCACGCGTGTTTATTTCTTGTGTTCCTGCAATTCCTCCAAAAGCATAATCTGAAGGAGATGAACCACTTGAAAATTCTTGATTTTTTGTTGCGTCATTTAACCCGCCCCAGTTGGCATATTGTGGTCTTCCGTCCGAAACACGATTCATAGTTACACCATTAATCATGACTTTAGAATATTCATTGTCGATTCCTCTAACACTAAATCGTGCTGCGCCAAAATTATAAATGGCAGCTTGCAAAAAAGCATCTCGTGAGGATTGTAGCATGCTAGTTGTGCTTTCGGAACTGCTGTTGTCATCATCCAAATCGTTTTCACTAATGGTAATTATTGCTGATTCTCTTTCTTGGGTTAGATCATTTTCTAAAGCAATTGTGTCTATATCTAGAGACTTTCCTTCTGCAATTTCTATTTGAAGTAATTGCTCTTTGTAACCATCACTTTTGATTAGTAGTAATTGTTTTCCAGAAATTTGATCCTCAAATGTGAATTTTCCGTTTAGATCCGTTAGTTGAGTAAAATTGGTGTTTTGAATGGTTACAACAACATTTTCTATAGGTTGTTGTGTTTTCGAATCAATTATTTTGCCTGAAATTATAGTATTCGACTGTCCAAAACCAATAACAGCTTGAAAAATTAAAATAATACTTAAAATAAGTTTTTTCATAATAAAAAATTAACAATTGTAAGAAAAATAATTTTATTTTAGGTGGTTAAGTTACATTTAAAACAAATATGATTTACATTTGGCGTTATTTTTTTATAAGAAAAATTTTAAATTTTTAATACATGAGATTTCATAGTATCTTTTTGCTTATTTTATTTTCCATTCTTGGAGTTAAAGCCCAATCGAAAAAATATATTGTTCACACGGTTGCATTCTATAATTTCGAAAATTTATTTGATACTATAAAAGGACCTAACTATGATGGGGATTGGTTGCCAAATGGAGGTCAGCATTGGACGTCAAAAAAATACAATCAAAAATTGGAGAATCTTTCGAAAGTTATTATGCAAATAGGAACAAACGACCAACAAAAAGACGCACCTACATTTATTGGATGTTCCGAAGCCGAAAACCGTGGCGTACTCGAGGATTTGATTAAAAAACCGAATCTAGCTAATATTGATTACGGAATTGTACATTTTGATTCGCCCGATAAACGAGGAATTGATGTGGCATTATTATATCAAAAGAAATACTTTAAACCGACAACTTTCATCAATATTCCGCTGATAATTTTCAGAGATAAAAGCAAGAATGACAGCAAAATCGAGAAACAAACGGTTCGAGAAGTGGAGGATGACAATGGGGAAACTGATAAAACCGAAGTTTTAATTAATGAAAACAAAAAGAGGGTTTACACCCGAGATATTCTTTTAGTTACAGGCTTTTTGGATGGCGAAGAAATTAATATTTTGGTCAATCACTGGCCATCGCGTTCTGGCGGAGAGAAAAAAAGCAGCAAGTTTCGTGAAGCCGCTGGGCGATTAGATCGCAAAATAATGGATTCTATTTATAAAGTAAATCCCAATGCGAAAATCATTTGCATGGGTGATTTGAATGATGGAACTTACAATAAAAGTGTGAAAGAAGGCATTGGCGCTAAGTTAAAAAAATCAGAAGTGAAACGATTTGGCGTTTACAACCCTTTCGAACAAATGGCAAAAGATGGATTTGCCACTTTGTTTTATCGGGATGCTGGCGATATTTTCGACCAAATCATGGTTTCAGAAACTTTAATTAAGGACGATTTTTCTTCTTTCAGGTATTGGAAAGCTGGAATTTACAACAAGCAATTTATGATTCAAACCACGGGACAATACAAAGGCTATCCGCTGCGACATTCGTTGAGTGAGGTTGGTTTTAGCGACCACTTTCCAGTTTATATTTATTTGATTAAAGAAGTGAAATAATTGTTTTAAATTAGCTGAAATAATAATGGTTTTCGGAACCAAATTCTAAAAAGCAATTTAAAACTACCCCAAAATGAAACATTTAATTCTTGTATTTCTTCTGATTTTCTCTGTAAATTGTTTTTCTCAAGACACCATCACAACGGCCAAGGCCAAAGAGTATATGGATAAAATGGTTTGTTTAAAAGGAAAAGTAGCTTCGTTTAAGCTGGCTTCCGAAGGCAAAAATATTAATTACATCAATATTGATAAAGCCTATCCTGATAATATATTTAGTGTGATAATCACAAACAGTTATTTGGAGAAACTAAACATTAAAATTGAGGATTTACAAGACAAAGTTATTTATGTAAAAGGCACCATAAATACCTATAAAAACGATCCAAAACAACTCCCACAAATTTTCAATCCGATAAGTATTGAGTTAATAAAAGAACGGTTTTAGATAATAATCGAAAGGAAATTCCTTCTTCATATTTTGAATATTTAGGTTCGTAAATTGACAGGAATCTAAGATATTTAGAAAGTTGATATAAAAAGAGGAATTACTTTTGTTTCGCGACGTAAATGTATTTTTTGACTCAAGATTTAACCCTTTTTATTTTATTTTATATTGCGAAAAAAACACTACTTTTGCACCGCAAATAAATTTTATAAAAATGGACGAAGGCCCCATATTTTTTTTAATTATTAACCCGATATAATTAGGCAGCCTTCACTTGTTTGCTCCTTTCTATATCACAAAAGAGAGGAGGTAAATTTGACTACATTTACGACGTTTTATTTAAGTCGAGTAATAGGCGAAAAAGTATTTGACACTTCAGGAAAATACATAGGTATCGTTAAGGATTTACTTATTGATTACAATACATCCAATAATTCTTTAGGTCGTCCATTAGTTAATGGAATTGAGATCAAATATCAAAAAAAAGTAATTTTTTATTCTTTTCAAGGATTTCAAATAGAAAAAATCCAAGGAAAAATGAAAGTGACCTGCAAAGAGTTAATTCATTTGTCAACAGAATATATTGAAAATGACTATCACTTGGTAGACACTTTTCTTGACAGACAAATTGTTGACCTTAACGGGCGAAAACTAGTTCGTGTCAATGACATTCGATTAGTTACAATAACTACCGGCACATTTGCTGTTGCTGTAGATATTGGAATTGAAGGGTTATTGCGTAGAATTGGAATTGTAAAACCAATAAAATATGTTATTTCTAAATTTGGGGGAAATTTACCAGCAAAATTCATTCTTTGGGAAGATATTGAGGCTGTTGACTTTTCCAATTTAAATATTAGGCTTTCAAAAAGTTATTCTAAACTTGAAACACTTCACCCTTCCGATTTAGCTGATATAATTGAAGAATTGGGTCGAAAAGAAAGTGCTGAGGTATTCTCGTTACTTAATGAAGAAAAAGCTGCTGATGTGCTTGAAGAACTTAAAATTGTTACTCAAGTACACATATTGGAAAGTCTTTCGATTGAAAAAGCCGCCGATTTATTAGAAAAGATGCCTGCGGACGAAGTTGCCGATATTTTGGATGCTTTAGATGAAGAAAGAGCAGAACTTTTGCTAAATGAAATGGAAAAATTCGCATCACAAGAAGTTAGGGAATTACTTGAATATCCTGATAATTCGGTAGGAAGTATTATGACTACTGAAATACTTTCGTTTAATGAGAACAAAACTGTCGAAGAAGTTCTCACAGAGATAAGACTTAAAAAACCAAATGCAGAAACACTTTATAATCTTTTTGTAACCGATGATAAAGAGGTGTTAAAAGCCACTTTTTCACTAAGAGATATTGTAGTTTCAAATCCTGAGGATAAAATTTATCAGATTATGCAACCTTCAATTGCTCACTTGCACGATTATCAAAAAGTAGATAGAATTGCAGAAATTATTTCAAAATATAATCTTTTGGCAATTCCAGTAGTTAATAACCGACATGTTTTGCAAGGGATGGTGGTAATTGATGATATTATTGAAGATTTGACTAACAAAAGAAGAACTAATAAATAGAAGGCACTTTTATGTTTAAAAACAGAAAACTTATATGGGGTCAAATAATAGTATTTTTATCTATTTTAGGACCAGGAATTGTTACAGGAAGTGTTGATAACGATGCAGGAGGTATAACTACTTATTCCGTTGCGGGTGCTCTTTATGGGTATAATCTGTTGTGGACACTAATCCCGTCCTTTATTGTACTTATTATTATTCAAGAGATGAATGCTCGTATGGGTATAGTTACGGGTAAAGGCCTTGCTGATTTAATTAGAGAGAATGCAGGGGTGAAAATTACATTTCTTATATTTATTGGTTTATTAATAGCGGATATAGGGAATACAACTACTGAGTTTGCTGGTATTGCTGGCAGTATGGAAGTTTTTGGAGTTAGTAAATATATTTCGGTACCCATAGTTAGCTTTATGATTTGGGTTTTAGTTGTTAAAGGAACTTATAAAATTGCCGAACGTATTTTCCTGATTTTTAGTGCTTCATTGTTGCTTTATGTAGTTTCGGCCATTATGGGAAAACCTCATTGGGGCGAAATTAGCCATTCTATAATTCATCCTCAATTAGAAATAAATACTCAAAGTCTTGCGATGATTATCGGAATTATAGGCACAACTATTGCGCCTTGGATGCAATTTTATATGCAATCTGCAGTAATTGAAAAAGGATTGAAAATGAAACACTATAAGTATTTACTTGTAGACATTGTAATAGGTTGTATTGCTACAGTGGTGGTTGCTTTTTTTGTTATTGTTGCCTGTGCATCAACATTGCATGTAAACGGAATTCAAATAAACGAAGCCAAAGATGCTGCTATGGCTTTAAAACCACTTGCAGGGGAACTTGCCTCTCAGGTTTTTGCTTTTGGACTTTTCATTGCTTCGATTTTTTCGGCTACTATTTTGCCTTTAGCAACCGCTTTCTACGTGTGTGAAGCTTTTGGTTTTGAGGCTGGTATAGACAAACAGTGGAATGAAGCTAAGGAATTTTACATACTTTATACGGGTATATTAATTATAGGAGCCGTAATAATTTTGTTTCCTAATGCTCCATTAATTCAAATTTCATTATGGTCACAAGTACTCAATGGTATGCTTTTACCTATGGTTTTAATTTGTATGATATTATTAGTAAACAATAAAAAAATAATGGGTGAATATGTAAATAAGCCCATAAATAACATAATTGGCTGGGCTGCAGTAATTTGTCTAATTGTCTTAACATTAGCATTATTTTTATTACCGTTTTTTTCAAAGTAAAAAGCACATTGAAATTTTAAGAAAAATTCGCGTTTATTTCCGAAAGGATTTCCATTTCAATTGAGACTAAAAACCCTTATTAAGACACTATTTTTTAGTTAAATGACTTATTTAGTTCAGTATTTTGCTGAATAAATAATATAGGATGTCTTAACGACAGCCTAATTCAAAACTATAATTCAAAACGATTACCTTGAATTGGGAATAGGAGTTGTAAACCTAAATTGTTTATTTTTTGCAATTGTTCTTTAATTATCAAAATATTTTCTGATGGTGGTTTCATATGTATGATGATAATTTTAAAATTTTTTAAAGTTCCTTTTCCTGTCAATTCCTCAAGTTTATGCATTTCTGTCATTAAATGATTTGGAGTTAAATGTCCAAATAATAAAGAATCTGGTTGCTCATTTGGAAATGAGACTTCTATAAAAATTCCTCTTAATTTATTTTGGATAATCAATGGCGAAATGGCCTTCCATAACAAACTTAAATCATAGCTTTTCTCTACCGAATCTGCACCAGTATCACCTAAATATAAAACAGCATCTTCGCCATTTTGGATCAAAAAAGCTGTACTCTCAAACGGATTGACATGACTTAACGGAAATGCCTTAACGGTCATTGTAGTAGTATTTATTTTAGTTTTTTCTCCAAATAATAGTGTTTGAAAATGATATTTTTTTAATTGTAAACCTACTCCTTCATCACCAAAGTTAGCCCATGTTTCTCCGTTGAAATAATGTTTTTCCATCATTTCCATACATTTTTTTGTGGCATAAACCGTTTTGGAAGAATCTGCTGGGGAGTTCATTATTAAACCCGAAACATGATCTAAGTGTGCATGAGAAATGCAATAGCCTTTGATATACTTCCTTAAAACTTCACTTGTAGAAACTTTAAAAACGTTATTCGCAACAGCTTTTTCAATTCCAGCATTTATGGTTCCAGCATCAAGACAAATGTAATCGTTGGTATGAATTGGGGCGAC
Organism: Flavobacteriaceae bacterium; assembly: GCA_947373225.1. Lineage (GTDB taxonomy): Bacteria > Bacteroidota > Bacteroidia > Flavobacteriales > Flavobacteriaceae > Flavobacterium. Next base: position 12,814 of record CANBWX010000037.1, read on the forward strand.
CAAATAAGCGGAAAGATTTTTTTCATCAATCCCACCTTTTACTCCCAGCGGAACTATATCAAATGCAGATTTTTGTGACTTTTGAGCAAAGAATTGTAGTGTAACGAATAAAAAAACGATAAGAGTTCTATTATTATAAGCCATTTTTTGAAGGATTTTATTTTAAAATATAAAATTACTACGTTATTTTTTAATCTATGTATTTATAAGCGACAACCCTTTAAAAATTACTATAATTTTACTTTTTGATAATTTCAATGTTTATTTTTTAAATCTTAATAGCATCAAGATTCAACATAAAATAATATATTTGTATAAAAATATAACAATTATAACTAAAAAAGTTACAATGATAACAATTACCAATAAATTCGGAATAGATTCAGCCCTGAAACAATTAGGAATCGAAGCTATAAATGACGGAACTTCAACGGGATTAAACAGTTTTGCCAACGGAAATATTATCGAAAGTCATTCGCCAGCAGATGGAGCTTTGATTGCAAAAGTAAAAACGTCTTCGAAAGAAGATTACGAAAAAGCAATGCAAAAAGCGTCCGAAGCTTTCCTAGAATGGCGAATGATTCCCGCTCCAAAAAGAGGTGATATCGTTCGACAAATAGGCGATGAACTGCGACAATTCAAAGAACCTTTGGGGAAATTGGTTTCTTATGAAATGGGAAAAAGTCTGCAGGAAGGCTATGGCGAAGTTCAGGAAATGATTGACATTTGTGATTTTGCGGTTGGATTATCCCGACAATTGTATGGATTAACGATGCATTCCGAGCGACCACAGCACCGAATGTACGAGCAATATCATCCAATAGGAACTGTCGGAATTATTTCGGCATTCAATTTTCCGGTCGCAGTTTGGAGTTGGAATGCAATGATAGCCTTAGTTTGTGGTGATGTTGCCATTTGGAAACCAAGTTCAAAAGTACCTTTGTGTGGTGTTGCTTGCCAGAATATTATTAAAACAGTTTTGCAAAGAAATAGTGTTCCCGAAGGCGTAAGTTGCTTAGTTACAGGAAACGAATCTGGGGATTTAATCAATAATGATAAACGAATTTCACTGGTTTCTTTCACTGGATCAACGAGAATTGGGCGTCATGTGTCGAAAACTGTTGCAGAGCGTTTTGGAAACACAATTCTCGAATTGGGCGGAAACAATGCCATTATCGTTTCGGAATATGCCGATATCAGTATGGTTTTGGTTGGTGCTGTTTTTGGAGCCGTCGGAACTGCCGGTCAGCGTTGTACTTCGACCCGCCGTTTAATCATTCACGAAAGTGTGTATGACAAAACCATCAGCGTTTTGAAAAATGCGTATAATCAATTGAAAATCGGAAATCCATTGGACGAAAATAATCATGTTGGACCACTTATCGACAAAGGAGCGGTTCAGGATTATTTAAATGCCATTGAAAGGGCCAAACAAGAAGGAGCAAAAATTATTGTTGATGGAGGTGTTGTTGAAGGCGCAGGATATGAAAGTGGTTGTTATGTAAAACCATGTATTATCGAAGCCGAAAATCATTTTGATATTGTTCAAACGGAAACTTTCGCACCTATTTTATATGTAATGAAATACAAGACTATCGAAGAAGCAATTGCTTTACAAAACGGAGTTCCGCAAGGACTTTCATCTTCAATATTCACGAATAGTATGCGAGAAATGGAATTATTTCTTTCGCAATCGGGTTCGGATTGTGGTATTGCCAATGTAAATATTGGAACTTCTGGAGCCGAAATTGGAGGAGCTTTTGGTGGAGAAAAAGAAACTGGTGGCGGACGCGAATCGGGTTCCGATGCTTGGAAAGCCTATATGCGACGACAAACAAATACCATCAATTACGGAACGCAACTTCCGCTGGCACAAGGAATAAAATTTGATTTGTAAACCAAAATATTTGACATAAAAAAAGCGGCAAGATCTAAATCTTGCCGCTTTTTTATGTTTAGTTAATCTAGTTCATATTGAATGATGCTCCAATATTAAATGTAGTTTGATTGTTATAACCTAAGTTATTCGTGTTGTATTTAGCAATTGGAAAAGACAATTCCGAATAAACTCCAAATCCTTCCGTAAAGAAATAACGAGCGCCAAGATGACCTCCAAAATTTTTCAAACCTAAATTCAAACCAGGATAAACGTCTAATTTTGGATCTATTTTGATAACATTTCCTAAATTGGCATTAAATCTTAATTTGGCATCAAAACGATCCGAAAAAGAAACATTACTAATGCCGCTTCCTCCTAATAAATACGAAGCAAGAACGCCTACAGAAATGTTTTCTCCCAAACCATAGTCCGAAGAGGCTTGAATTCCTGTTCCGCCACTCTGAATATTCATTCCAACGTTGAATTTTGTATCTCCTAATCCTTTAAATGCTTGAGCATTTACTATACAAAATGCCCCTAATAATACTACTGTAAAAATCTTTTTCATGGTGTTTTATTTTTTTGTAAAAGTAGTATTTTTTTTGCAAAAAACAATATTTTTTACAAAAATAATGTTGTTTTTAGTTTCTCCCTTTTTCAGTTGGGTATAAACTAGGTAAAGGTTCGCTTTGCCAAAATTCTTTCGTATCAACATCCAAAATAGTCAAAGGTCCTTTAAAAGCGGCTCCTGTATCAATATTCCAAACAGTAGCCATTTGGACTGGCGCAGTTTTATTGATTCTAGAAACTGGTGTGTGCCCAATGTAGATTTCATTATATAAAGTCAGTCGCTTTGGATAATATAAATCATCCGTTTTCATCTTTTTATCCAATGATAATGCGGTTTCCCAAAGCGTTCGATCCCAATAAAACAGTTTTGGAAAATATTCAAAAATAACGCCATTTACATTGGTAAAACCAGCATGAATGTACAAACGATTCTGTTCGTCTAGATAATAATTTTCTAAAGATTGCAGGAATTCTACATGTTTTTGAATGGTTTCGCCACCTATTGTCGAATAGGCCAACACCGTAGATTCGCCGCCATGCTGGTACCAAGTAGGGTTGTCTTTGCTTTCGTTTAGCCATTCAGACAATAATTCATCATGATTCCCACGAATAAAAACGCAGTTATGTGTGGTTTTCAATTCAATCAAATAATCAATAACTTGGGGCGATTGGCTCCAGCCATCAACATAATCACCTAGAAAAATCAAGGTGTCTTTTGGGGTAACTTTGGCTCTTTCCATAATTTGGTGCAAGGCACGCAAACCACCGTGAATATCGCCGATAACGAGTGTTCTCATTCTGTTTTGTTTTTATTGGTCTAAGATTTACCACAAATTGCTTCGCCTATTCGCTAACGTTCGGGTCGCAAATTATGATTAATTCAAGACATTTAATTTGCGAATTTGCGGTCGAATTTCACTGCAAATCATATTTCATCTTTCTCAAAATTCGCAACGATTCTTTAAATGACAAATATACTTGTGTAAATGGTTTTAAAAGCAGTTTCGCATCAATTAATTTTTGTTTGGCATCTTCAAAACCGTTGAGATAGCAAATCATAAATGTCGAGGGCAAATGTTCTAAATCTTTATGTTCTCGAGCTGTTAATGTAATTTCTTTTTGGAGTTTATTGAGCAAAGAAATATTCGAATTATAAATGTGAAACAGCATTTTTTTATTGAATTCTGGTGGATGAAAAAGAATTTCACGATCAATTTTATAATAGCCATTATCCTCAAAATGAATTGTTTGTTGCTCTAAAGGATAATAACTTGTTTTGTCATTCAATCCCAAAGGCACGTATTCGATAATCGTGAAAGAATCCTCGTCATAAGTTATCGTAACCACATCCTGAGCCGAATAAAACAGCTTGATTTGTTCATTGATCAGTTCAATATCAACCCGCGACAAAAAGGTTATATCACGAGATTTTTTGGGAACACCAGCCCAACAAATGACAAATAATTCCTTGAAAACCTTGTATTTTGGCGCCATATCTTTGTGCCGAAAATTCATAAAATCAATCACGCCATCAAGGGTATGCTCAATGCTATTTCTCGAATTATTTTCGATGTCGAGAACAGTTTCGGTGTTTTGATAATTTTTCTCAATTACTCCTTCAACAGGCATTGTGTTACTGCCGTGGCGAATAAAAATACTGTTTGCGGGAATGGTATGGATTCCTTTTTTGAAATGCGAGGTTTTATTTTTGGCTTTTATGGTCACTAATCCTATTACTTTATCCTTTGACAAATTAGGAAAAGGCACGTTTTCATATTGAATTTTCGGGGGATTTTCTAAGTAAGCATTTACTAAATTCTGAATGCGACTGTCGTCGAAAAAATCATCGCCAACAATTTCATTGTCGTGGTCTTCAACACCCACAACAATATAGGAATTATTGGCAGGATTCGAATTTGACAAAGCACAAATATGTTTCAAAAACTTGGCTTTTCCCTCTCTTGAATGCAAATTTAACTGACGCTTTTTGTCATAAAAACTACACTCATCATTATGAGCTAGAAGGTTTTTTATAAGAAGCCGTTTGTTAATCATTCCGTTTAGATTTCTATATTTCTTAGATTTTCGGATTATACAAACTTCAAATCTAAGAAGTCTAAGTTAGTCCCTTTTTACAATTGTTGCAGAAGCTTGAGCAGTAGGCATTACAACCAAATCGGCAATATTTATATGGTACGATCTAGAAACCACAAAATGAATAATATCGGCAATATCTTCAGCTTCTAATGGTTTAAAACCTTTATATATATTGGCTGCTTTTTCGGTATCGCCTTTAAAACGAACGTCACTAAATTCGGTAGAAACCATCCCAGGATGAATCGCTCCAACTCGAATTCCGAATGGGTTCAAATCAATTCTCATTCCTTGATTTAGTGCGTCAACAGCATGTTTTGAGGCGCAATATACATTTCCATTTGGATAAACTTCCTTGGCTGCTGTAGAACCAATATTAATGATATGTCCTGATTTTTGGGCAATCATTTTAGGAATTATAGCTTTCGAAACATACAAAAGTCCTTTAATATTAATGTCAATCATCGCATCCCAATCGTCTAAATCTCCATTTTGAATTGGGTCTAAACCGTGAGCATTTCCAGCATTATTGATTAATACATCAATTTTCGAAAAGGCTTCTGGTAAAGAATTTATTTTTTCAAAAACGGCTTTTTTATCCCGAACATCAAATGCTAAAGTATGGACTTCTGTAAATTCAGAAAGTTCTTTTTCGAGTTCCAATAATCGGACTTCTCGTCGTCCGCAAAGAATAATTTTATAATTGTTTTTCGCTAAAATTTGCGCGGTTGCTTTTCCAATTCCGCTTGTTGCGCCAGTTACTAAGGCTATTTTTTTCATGTTTGTTGTTTTGTTTTATTTCTGAAATCTGCTTACGGAACATTTTTTCCGGCACTTTCTGTCCAAAAAGCAAACCAATCTTCGAGTTCCATTTCGATAGTTGTTGCTTTCATCAAATTACGAATTCTGGTTTCATCGGCGGTGCCACAAACGGGTAGAATTCCCGACGGATGTTTCAGGATCCAAGCCAATACTAATTGGTCGATTTCGGCATCGTATTTCAACGAAAGTTGAGTTGCTAATTTCATAATTCGAATCGATTTGTCATCATCATTTTTAAATACAGAACCTAGAGGAGACCAACACATTGGCGTTATTTTGTTAGTTTGCATGTGGTCTAAACTTCCGTCGAGCATCGCTTCGAAATCGGTAATTGAAAACTTGATTTGGTTGTAGTTTATTTTGGTTCTGGTTTCGATTAAATCGGTTTGTGTTGGAGTAAAATTCGAAACACCAAAATCAAGAATTTTGCCTTCGGTTTTGAGTTTTTCAATCGCTTCGGCAATCTCATCAACTTGCATCAACGGACTTGGACGATGCAATAAAAGCAAATCCAAATAATCCGTTTTCAGGTTTTTCAACGAATTTTCAACAGACCCAATAATGTGCGATTTCGAATAATCGTAATGTTTGATTTTTGTATTTCTGTTTTCAGATTGCATTTGGATGCCGCATTTCGAAATCAGTTGGATTTTCTCTCTTTCGATACGGCTTTCGCCAAAAGCGTTGCCAAAACTGGCTTCGGTAGTGTAGCCGCCATAAATATCGGCATGATCAAATGTTGTAATGCCGCTTTCGAGACAGGAATTCATCAGGTGAATCATTTGATTTTTGTCTAGGTTCTTGCCCCAAATTCCCCAGGTCATCGTTCCGGCTATAATTTTTGAAAAAGGTTTTTTTGTCATTAGATAATATTCGTTAGTAATTTTAGTGAATCCTCAAATATGGGGCTTATTTATTTAAAACTTTAAAATTATGAAAATAGTATCATAAATCATCCTTAAAATTGAGGGTTTATAAGAAGTTTTAACCATTCTTTAACATCGAACCTCTAAAAAAAAATTCAATTTGCACCATCAAAAAAAACGAACACAATTTACAGTAATTAAAATAGGAAAATGGAAGAAAATACAGTGACTATGGACATTAGAGCGATCAATGAAAAGATTGAAAGAGAAAGTGCTTTCATCGATTTGCTTACTATGGAAATGAACAAAGTAATCGTGGGTCAGAAACATATGATCGAACGATTGTTAATCGGGCTTTTAGGTCAAGGACACATTTTACTTGAAGGTGTTCCTGGATTAGCAAAAACTTTAGCCATTAATACTTTGGCGCAAGCCGTTGACGGTTCTTTTAGTAGAATCCAGTTTACACCAGATTTATTGCCTGCAGATGTTGTGGGAACTATGATTTACAATATTAAAGCGAATGAATTTTCTATAAAAAAAGGACCCATTTTTGCCAACTTCGTTCTTGCGGATGAGATTAATCGTGCTCCTGCCAAAGTACAATCGGCATTATTGGAAGCGATGCAGGAAAAACAAGTAACTATTGGCGACACGACTTTCAAATTAGATCGTCCGTTTTTAGTTTTGGCTACTCAAAATCCAATCGAGCAAGAAGGAACGTATCCTTTGCCAGAAGCACAAGTCGATCGTTTTATGTTGAAAACTGTTATCGATTATCCAAAAATGGATGAAGAGAGAATGGTTGTTCGTCAGAATCTTAAAGGAAATTACGAAAAAGTAAATCAAGTAGTTTCTGTAGAGCAAATTTTACGTGCACAAGAAGCGGTTCGCGAAGTTTATATGGATGAAAAAATTGAAAAATATATCCTCGATATTGTATTTGCAACCCGTTTTCCAGAGAAATATAAATTGGCCGATTTGAAACCATTAATTAGTTTTGGAGCATCGCCACGTGGAAGTATCAATCTTGCCAATGCTGCAAAATGTTACGCTTTTATCAAACGTCGCGGTTATGTAATTCCGGAAGATGTTCGTGCCGTGGTTCACGATGTGTTGCGTCATAGAATTGGAATTACGTATGAAGCCGAAGCTGAAAACATAACTTCTGTTGACATCATCAATAAAATCGTAAACGAGATTGAAGTACCTTAAATCAGGTAACAGTTAACAGATTTCAGTTGGCAGTTTTAAGCTGCATCAATCTGAAATCTGCGTTCTGAAACCTGCAATCTAAAAAAATGGATACAAAAGACTTACTCAAAAAAGTTCGAAAAATAGAAATCAAAACCCGAAGATTGAGCGATCATATCTTTTCGGGCGAATATCATACATCGTTCAAAGGGCGTGGAATGACTTTTAGCGAAGTGCGTCCGTATCAATATGGCGACGATATTCGTGCTATCGATTGGAATGTAACGGCACGTTATAACGAGGCTCACGTGAAAGTTTTCGAAGAAGAACGCGAATTAACGATGATGTTGATGGTCGATATTTCGGGTTCGGAAAGTTTCGGTTCTAAAAGTCAATTCAAAAAAGACATCGTTACGGAAATAGCTGCAACAATGGCTTTTTCGGCAACACAAAATAATGATAAAATTGGTTTGATTTTGTTTTCGGACCAAATCGAATTGTATATTCCACCCAAAAAAGGACGTTCTCACGTTTTGCGGATCATTCGAGAATTGATAGAATTTGAACCAAAAAGTCATAAAACGGATTTTGCGCAAGCTTTGAAATTCTTGTCGAGTACCCAAAAAAAGAAAGCAATCGTGTTTGTAATTTCTGATTTCATTTCCGAAGATTACGAGCATACATTGAAAATAGCTTCGAAGAAACACGATATTACAGGCATTCGAGTGTATGATATTCGCGAGGAAAAAATGCCAAATCTAGGGATGGTTTCGATGCTTGACGCCGAAACTGGCGAAACACGATTGATTAACACGGGTTCAAAATCGGTGCGAATGAATTATGAAAAATACTATCACGAAAAAGTGAAATATTTTAAGGAAACATTTAGCAAATCGGGAGCTGGAGTTGTAAACACAAGGGTTGACGAAAGTTATGTAACCAAATTGCTGGGCTATTTTAAATCGAGGTAAAAAAAATATAACCCTGTCAGGGTTTTAAACCCTGACAGGGTTAAAGTTAAAAACAAATGAAAATTAAACGTTACTTATTACTACTTCTTCTTGTATCATCTGTTTTTGCACAACAAAAACAGCTTGTAACGAGCGTAGACACGATTAAAAAGAAAATCGGAGCCGAGTTTAAACTTACAGTAAAAACATCAGTCGATACCAAATCGAAAGTGGTTTTCCCAAAGTTGAAAAACATTGGCGCTCTTGAGGTGGTTCAATCTTATCCAGTGGATACGGTTAAGAAAGACGACCGTTATGAGTTGATTAAAAAATATGGTTTGACCCAATTTGATTCTGGGAAATACACCATTCCGAGTATCAAAATTTTAATCAACAACAAACCCTTTTTATCGGATTCGATTAAAGTTGAGGTTGCAAATGTTGTTGTCGATACTTTAAAACAAAAAATGTTCGACATCAAAAACATTGCTCCGACTGAGAATTCATGGGGTAATTGGTGGATATGGCTTTTAATATTACATTTAATTGTTGGTATTGCAGCATTGATTTATTGGTACGTTAAAAAACATCAAGCAAAGAAATTAGAAGAAGAAATCTACAAAACTCCAATAGAAAAAGCAACCAGTTTATTGAATACATTAGAGAAAAAAGAGCTTTGGCAACATGGCGAAATCAAGGAATATTACAGTGAATTGACGAATATTGTCAGGAATTACATTGAAGAAGCTATAGAAATTCCGGCGATGGAAAGCACGACTTCGGAATTGATTGAAGGACTTAAAGTGGCTTCGAAGAAAAAGAAAATGAAACTTTCGCAGGAAACAATCGAGAATTTATTCGTGGTTTTAAAACAAGCCGATTTGGTGAAATTTGCCAAATCAAAACCATTGGATTATGAAATTACCGAAGACAGAAAGAAAATAGAAAGAGCGATTGTTACGCTTGATAAAGCTATTCCTGTGGTGGTGGAAAACAATGAAGAAATGTTGCTTAACGAAATGCAGCGTCAGGAACAGCTTAAAAAAGAACTGCAAAAACAAAGAAAAAAACGGATTATGATTACCGTAGTTTCGGTTTTATTTCTAGTTTTTGCAACGACCACTTTTTTTATAGTTACCAAAGGTTTCGATTATGTGAAAGACAATATTTTTGGTCATCCGTCGAAAGAATTACTTGAAGGCGAATGGATAAAAAGTGAATACGGGAATCCGAGTGTGCAAATTGAAACACCAAGAGTTCTGAAAAGAGTTGACTTGACAAAATCGCTTCCAAAAGGCGGAATGGCTTTGATTAAAGAAATGCAATCTTTTGCTTACGGAGGTTTGCTTGACAATTTTTATATCATGGTTTCGACTTTACAATACAAACAGGACCCGAGCGCTGGCGAACAAACTAAGGGAATTGACTTATCAAAAGCATTGGACGGATCCTTAAAAGTAATAGAATCTCAAGGCGCACAAAACATGATTGTGAAACAAGAAGATTTTGAAACCAAAGGAGGAATTAAAGGAATCAAAGGATACGGAACGTTTTCGAAAATTGACGGAATAAATAAAAGTAGCACCAAACTTTATTATGAAGTGCTGTTATTTAGTCAAGAAGGCGGATTACAGCAAATTATGATTGTTCACGAAGAAGGCGATAAATATGCGAATGAAATTTCTGATCGTGTTTTGAGCTCTGTTGAACTTAAAAAAGCACAACAATAATGGGAAAAGTAACTTTTTTAAACCCAGAATTTTTTTGGTTGTTTCTGCTAATTCCAATTGCAATTGCATGGTTTTTTTGGAAAAAAAATGAGCAATCGGCAACATTAAAGATGAGTTCTATTGAAGGATTTAAGGGTTCCGATTCTTTTTTGGCAAAAGCAAAACCGCTGCTAAATGTGTTTCGAATTTTGGCGCTAAGTTCCTTAATTATAGCGATAGCAAGACCTAGAACGGTTGATGTGAGCAATAAAACAAAAACCACAAAAGGGATTGATATTGTCATGGCGATTGATATTTCAGGAAGTATGCTTTCCAAAGATTTAAAACCAAATAGAATGGAAGCTTTGAAAAATGTAGCTTCTGGCTTTGTCGAGGAAAGGCCAAATGATAGAATAGGATTGGTGGTTTATACTTCAGAAGCCTACACAAAAACACCAGTAACCAGTGACAAAGCTGTTGTTCTTGAAGCCATAAAAAGCATCAAATACGACAATGTTTTGCAGGACGGAACGGGAATAGGAATGGGATTGTCTACAGCCGTAAATCGATTAAAAGATAGCAAAGCCAAAAGCAAAGTGATAATTTTGATGACGGATGGGGTGAATAATGCGGGTTTTATAGAGCCTGAAACCGCCGCAGATATTGCCAAACAATACGGAATAAAAGTCTATACAATAGGAGTGGGGACAAACGGAATGGCAGAATCTCCTTATGCGTTATCACCTGGTGGTCAAATTTTATTCCAGATGATGAAAGTAGAAATTGACGAGCAATTACTTAAAAATATAGCCAAAAAAACGGACGGAAAATATTTTAGAGCATCAAGCAACAGCAAATTAGCTGAGATTTATGCCTCAATTAACAAGTTAGAAACAACCGAAATCAAAGAATTGAGATTCTATGATTATGATGAAAAATTCAGACCATTTGTATGGTTTGCAGGTTTTTTGATCCTGTTGGAAATTGGATTACGAAACACGGTTTACAGAAGTTTTATTTAAGATTAATATGGAATTAGACGAACGCAACTATTTATACCTTCTTTTTATAGTGCCAATTTTGGTAGTGCTTTTTCTATTGAATTTGTATTGGAAAAGAAAAAAGCAACGTGAATTTGGTGATTTGGATTTGGTAAAAAGACTAAGCCCAGAAAGCTCGGTTTTCAAACCTATTTTGAAGTTGATTATTATGCTTTTGGCATTGGTAGGTATCATTTTTGGATTGGTAAATCCAAAAATTGGGACCAAGATGGAAAAGGTAAAGCGCGAAGGAATCGACATTGTTTTTGCAATGGATGTTTCCAAAAGTATGCTTGCCGAAGACGTTGCGCCAAGCCGATTGGAGAAAAGCAAACAAATTGTTTCGCAAGTCATCAATCAGTTGGGCAATGATAGAATAGGAATTGTGGCTTATGCAGGAAGCGCTTTTCCTGTGTTGCCAATTACGACAGATTACAGCGTGGCAAAGATGTTTTTGCAAAGCATGAACACTGATATTGTTTCCTCGCAAGGAACTTCGCTGGTAGAAGCCATAAAATTATCATCAACTTATTTTGATGATAAAAGCAAAACAAGCAAATTGATGATTTTGATTTCGGATGGTGAAGATCATTCTGATGGTGCTGATGCAGCTGCTGCCGAAGCCAATAAATTGGGAATAAAAATTATTACCATTGGTGTTGGAACCGAAAAAGGAAGTCCAATTCCTTTGAAAGTGAATGGAATTATCCAAAGTTTTAAACGCGACAATAACAATGAAGTGGTGATTACCAAGATGAATCAAGAAAGTTTGAAAGCCATTGCCAAAGCCACGAAAGGGGGCTATGTAAACGGAAATAATACCAAAGAAGTGCTAGAATTTATAAAAAATGCACTGAATAATATACAGAAAACCGAATTCGAATCGACACAAATGGCCGATTTTCAATCGCAATTTCAATGGTTTTTAGGTTTTGCTTTTTTATTATTGTTTTTAGATATTTTCTTCTTGGAAAGAAAGACAAAATGGGTAGGAAAGTTGAATTTGTTTAATGAAAAATAAAGCCCCCCAGCCCCCGAAGGGGGAGGTAGCAACGATACTTAAAAATTATAAAATGCAGAATTACAAATGATTAAAAAATATTACATAATTGTTTTTTTGTTCCCCCTTTGGGGGCTAGGGGGCTTATTTGCACAAGAAAAAGACAAAACTTTGCCTAAAGCAAATGATGAATATGCGGAGAAAAAATTCGTTGATGCGGAAGCTGATTATCGAATTTCACATTCAAAATTTCCTAAAAAGGCAGAAGCATCTTATAATTTAGGAAATGCTATTTATAAGCAAAACCAAAATTCGGAAGCTAAATTTGCTTATGCAAATGCCATTGAAAATACCAAATCAAGAGCTCAAAAACATGAGGCATTTCATAATTTGGGAAATGTTTTTATGAAAGAAAAAAATTATTCGGAAGCTGTTGAAGCCTATAAAAATGCTTTACGCAACAAGCCTTCGGACGAACAAACAAGGTATAATTATGCTTTGGCTAAAAAAATGCTGAAAGAGAATCCTCCAAAAGACGATAAGAAAAAAGATAAAAACAAAGACAAGAAAGACGACAAGAAAAAGGACGATAAAAACAAAGATAAAAAGGACGATAAGAAAGACGGAGATAAGGATAAGAAAAAAGACGATAAAGGAAAACCAAAAGATAAGCCGGGTGATAATGACAAAAAGCCAGGTGATAATGGTCAACCAAAACCAGCTCCAGGCGGAATTTCGAAACAACGATTAGAGAATCTTTTAGACGCCGTAAACAACGAAGAAAAAAAGGTTCAAGACAAAGTAAATGCACAGAAAGTAAAAGGAAAACCAGTAAAAACCGAAAAAGATTGGTAAAGTCTGGTTTAACCATAAACATTCAACAAATAAACGATTAAACAAGTAATGAAAAGGTATTTAATTCTATTACTAGCAAGTTTTCAAGGACTTTTAGCTCAAGTACAATTTGAGGCAAAAGTCAGCAAAAACACGCTTGGACTAAACGAGAGACTTCGCATAGATTTCACCATGAATATTGATGGTGACAACTTTAATCAGCCTTCTTTCGAAGGGTTTAGAATTATTGCAGGACCAAGTCAGCAAGTGAGTCAATCTTGGATAAACGGCAAAAGTTCTTTCGAAAAAACCTATTCGTATTATCTGTTGCCAAACCAAAAGGGGACACTGATTATAAAACAGGCTTCGATAGAATATAATGGGCAAATTTATAAGACATCGCCCATAAAAATCAATGTTACCAATGCGGTTCAAGAGGCGAAAGATCCTAATGATGTTGCTCAGGTTTCTGCTGATAATAATCTTTATCTGGTTGCCGATATTTCTAAAACGAATCCGTATGTCAACGAGCCTATTACGGTCGTGTATAAATTGTATTTTAGTTATAATATAGGAATCACAAATTGGAGGGAATTGGACAAACCTAAATACAATGATTTTTGGAGTCAAAATATTGACATCAAGCAACTTGTTGGCGAAGAAGGAATGTTTAAAGGAGAAAAATACCGATTTGTAGTGCTTAGAAAAACGGTTTTATATCCGCAAAAATCAGGAAAATTGGTCATAGAACCATTGTCTTTAGACGTTGACGTGCAATTACCAACCAATCGGAGAGATGTGTTTGGGCGAGTTGCTGTAACCAATGGAAATAAAAGAGTTTCAGCGGGTGCAAAAAGTATTACAGTTAAAGCGCTTCCAGAAGCTGGAAAACCAGAAGGATTTTCGGGTGCTGTAGGAAAATTTGATTTTAGAGTTACTCCTTCGAAAACGAATTTAAAAAACGGAGAAAGTCTAACTTTAATTGTTAGTGCTTCTGGAAACGGGAATATAAAATTATTCAATTTGCCAAAACCAGTAGTTCCTAATTCGTTAGAAATGTATGATCCGGTACATAGCGAACAAGTGAATACAGCCTTGACGGGAATGTCTGGAAAAATATCCGATACTTATACCATTGTTCCCCAATTTAAAGGGAATTATGCCATAAAACCAATGCAGTTTTCTTATTTTGATTTGGGTTCAGGAACGTATAAAACCATTAATTCTCCCGAAATAATGGTCAATGTTCTTGATGGTCCAATGGCAAATAATGAGCAAGCTACGGCAACAACAACAGGAGCAACAAAAAATAGAATTTCGAGCACAGATCAGTTCAAATATATAAAACTAAAAAGTGAACTTGTTTCTATGAATAGCAAAGATTTTTTTGGGTCAAAATCTTTTTATGGCTTGTTAGTATTGCCTTTTTTAATACTTCCATTGATTGTTTTATTCAAGAAGAAAAAAGAAGCAATAGATGGTGATGTTAGAGGAAACAGAATTAAAATGAACAATA
>CANBWX010000038.1 GCA_947373225.1 Flavobacteriaceae bacterium
TATGGATTTGTTTGCCGAAAAATTTCTCTAAATCGGCACGAGATTCCATTCCTACTTGCTTCAAGGCAGCACCTTTATGACCAATGATGATTCCTTTTTGAGTATCACGTTCGACCATAATTAGGGAACGAATTCGGATAATATTTTCGTCTTCAAAGAATTCTTCGGTTACGATTTCTACCGCATACGGAATTTCTTTGCTGTAATTTAACAAGATTTTCTCGCGAATGGTTTCGTTTACAAAGAAACGTTCCGGTTTGTCCGTCAATTGATCTTTTGGATAATAAGCGGGAGATTCTGGCAATAATTCGATTATTCTTTGAAAAACTTCAGGAACATTAAAATTCTGCAAAGCTGATATTGGATAAATCTCCGCATTGGGAACTTTCTCTGTCCAGAAGGCAACTTGTGCTTCTAATTGTTCTTGATTTGAATTATCAATTTTGTTCAACAATAACAAAACTGGAATGGTAGAATGGATAATTTTATTAAAAAAAGCTTCGTCTTTCAATTCTTGTTCGCCAATTTCGACCATGTAAATCAAAATATCGGCATCTTCAAAAGCGGATTTCACGAAGTTCATCATCGATTCCTGCATTTCATAAGCTGGTTTGATGATTCCCGGTGTATCGGATAAAATTAACTGAAAATCTTCGCCGTTTACAATCCCAAGAATTCTATGTCTTGTTGTTTGCGCTTTCGATGTAATAATGGATAATCTTTCGCCAACAAAGGCATTCATCAAAGTTGATTTTCCAACATTTGGATTTCCGATGATATTTACAAAACCTGCTTTATGAGCCATATTGTTGCTTTTTTTTGCAAAGGTACAAAAAAAGCCACCCATTTCTGAATGACTTTTTTATTCTATGCCTTATTATATAAGTCTAATTATTTATTTCCCCATCGAAACAATAATAAACTCGCTACGTCTATTGGCTTGATGTTCGGCTTCGGTGCATTTTACCCCATCAGCACATTTGTTTACAAGTTGACTTTCTCCGTAACCTTTGCAGGTTAATCGGCTAGATTCTACGCCATTTTTAACCAACCAAGCCATTGTTGATTTGGCTCTTCGATCCGACAAAATCATATTGTATTGAGCGGTTTGACGGCTATCTGTATGCGAACGAATATCGATTGTCATGGTTGGATATTGTTTCAACACTATGGCAATTTTCTCCAGTTGAAAAGCAGCATCTGGTCGAATATTCCATTTATCCAAATCGAAATAAATAATCGGAATATCTACTGTTTTGGCTAAATCTGTCCCAACTTCTATTGGCTTGATGCGTTTTTCCATAACCAAGTCTAAATTGGTTTTTCCTGTCGTTTTACCAATTGTAGTTATCTTTTCTTTAGTTTCAAAATCTATTTTTTCCCCTCTTACATAATAGGTTTTTCGGCATTCTACGTCAAACTTGTAATTCCCTTTTTCATTGGTTGTCACTGATTTTAATGCTTGGAATTTCTCGTCAAATAAACTCACTTTCACATCCGATAAAGCGACTCCATTTTCTAGGTCGGTGATTATTCCTGCCAATTCTTGTTCGCAAGTCAGTTTACGGGTTTCGGTAAATTTATAGATATCGTCATACCCTTTTCCTCCTTCGCGATTAGAGCTAAAAAAACCATTGCGACTTTTGCTGTCTATCATAAAAGCAAAATCGTCTTGTTGCCCGTTTATTGGCGCACCCACGTTTTGGACTTCGCCAAAGGTGTTGTTGTTTTCTATTTTGGAAACAAAAATATCTAATCCTCCCAATCCTGGGTGTCCATCGCTGGCAAAATACAATTCGTTATCATCGGACACAAACGGAAAGGTTTCTCGCCCTTCGGTATTTATTGATGCGCCTAGGTTTTCGGGTGTACCAAAACTTCCATCGCCGTGTATTGTTACTTTATACAAATCGGATTGTCCTTTTGTTCCTGGCATATCCGAAGCAAAATACAGGGTTTTGTTGTCTGGACTTAGCGCAGGATGGGCAGTGCTATATTGGTCGCTGTCGAAAGGTAATTCGGTAGCGGCGCTCCACTTATCATTTTCGAATGTGGATTTATATAATTTTAAAAGAGTGATTTTATTGCCATTTGCACCTTTTTTTCCGTCCAAATAATTGTTTCTGGTAAAGTACATTGTTTTTCCATCTTTAGTAAAAACTGGAGTCGATTCATGAAACTTGGAATTTATACTATGTGCAAAAGGTATTGGTTCTCCCAAATTTCCATTTGGCGACACTTCGGATTCGTAAAGATTCAAAAAGTTTTGATTGGTTTGCTTGAAAATTTTCTTCGAAGCAATTCCTTTAATTTCTCTTGACGAAGCAAATACGAGTTTATTTTGAAAAAAAGAACTTCCAAAATCAGAATACTCGGAATTGATTCCGGCATCGGTAACATTAAAACGCCCTGAATTAGTTTTGATTTCTTGAAGATAATTTTTATTGCTTTCGAATAATTGAGCTCTTTTGTCATTACCAGATTTTGTATTGAATTGCTCCAACATCGTATCGGCTTTGGCATAATCTCCTGTCGATTTTAAAGCTTGTGAATATCTATAATAATATTCGGGTTCTTGGTTTTGGTTCAGCGCAAAGAGTTCGGCATACCATTTTGCTGCTTTTCCTAGTTCAGCATTGAAATAGTAAGCGTTGCCCAACTTTTGAAACATCTTTTCGTCTTTGTATCCTTTCTCTGCTACACGCTCATATACTGCAATAGCATCCACATAGGAATAACGCTCATATTGTTTGTCGGCGGCGGCAACTTTTGCTTTTTGTGAATACCCATTAAGAGCAAAAACACTGAAAAGCACACTGTAAAATAATATTTTTATTTTCATAATTAGCGGAATTAGAAGAATCTAGGAGAAACTATTTTGTCGTATTTATTGAACAATTCATAACGCAAGAATATTTCATGCGTACCCGAATTGTAGTTGGCTAGTTTGGTGGTTTCCATGTCATAACCATAACCTATAAACCAAGAATCTGAGGCTTGAAAACCAACAAGCGCACTCATAGCAGCGCTCCATCTATAAGCAATACCAGCCGTGAATTTTTCGTTTATTAAAAAATTTCCTGATAAATCAACTTGTAACGGTGCCCCTTGTACCATTTTGACAAGAACAGATGGCTTAAATTTTATGTCGGAATCCAAATCGAAAACGTGTCCTGCAATAAAATAGTAATGAATAACTTCTTTGGCAACATAACTAGTAGCGCCAATAGCGGCATATTTATCGAAATGCTTAGTTTCTAACATATTAGGCGCAGATATTCCTATGTAAGAATTGTCGGAATGCAAATAAAGTCCAACCCCTATATTTGGTGAAAACTTATTATCGATATTGGCTTCAAAAGCATGATCTCCTGGATAATATTGATTCAACTTTGTAAAGTCGATATTAAGCAAATTAGCGGTAGCTTTTAATCCAAAGGAAAGTTTATAAGTATCTGAGGCATGAATGGTATAGGAGAAATCTACAGATACGTCATTTTCATCCGAAGGACCTATTTTATCATTTATTATTGACAAACCTAGACCTACATTACTTCCGTTAATAGGTGTGTTTATTGATGCTGTGTTTGTTGTTGGCGCACCATCTAAACCTACCCATTGGGTGCGATGCAATACAAAAACACTCATCACGTCTCTTGAGCCTGCATAGGCAGGATTTACATTGATTGTATTGTACATATATTGTGTAAACTGAGCATCTTGCTGGGCGTAACTGGCACTTATAGAAAGTATTAAAACCAATATGATTAATTTTGTTTTCATCTGTTTCGGGGTATAATCCCGAGAATTTAAAAATTCTCGGGAATTAATTAGTTTTATCTATTAATGTATAAGTATCCTGCTTTTTGATGTGCATTGCCCGCAAAATCTTTGTATTTGAAGACGTAATAATAGGTTCCGTCTGGCAATTCTTCAGATTGATTTACCGTTACACGACCTTCAGAAACTCCTTTGAAGGCTCTATCGGTATTGTTGTATTGGTCTCTTTCGAAAACCATAACTCCCCAACGGTTGAATATCTCTACTGAATTATCAGGATAACATTCTAGTCCTCTAATATAGAAAACATCATTATTGCCATCATTATTAGGTGACACAGCATTAAACACTTCGATAACACAACCCGTGATGGATAATACCGTTGGATTATTATTGCTGTTATTCAAATCATCAGAGATGTCTTGAACAGTGCCTCCGTCAGGACTAGTACCAACTGCGGTTGCCTGATTTGTTATGGTTCCTAAGATAATATCGGCTTGTGTAAGCACATAACTTGCGGTAAATGTTGTGCTGTCAGATTTTCCAACTCCTAAAGTTATTGGTCCTCCGGTAACTACAAGTCCCAAAATATTGTTTGGTATTGTAATATTGGTGAGAGTGACATTTCCAGTATTGGTTACAGTAAAACGATAGGTAACTGTTTCTCCAGCTTGGGCAAAACCATCTCCATTGTTATCATCAAATGAAGCTGTTGTAATAACTGCAATACTTGGTAATTGGGTTAATTTACTAACTGTTGGATTATTGTTTCCATCACTTGGATCGCCATTATCCGAAACTCTAGAAATCTTATTACCATTTGGATCGAAACCAGAAGCTGTTGCCGTATTTGTTACACCTCCTGCATCAACATCGGCCTGAGTAATGGTATAAGTTGCCGTTTTGGTAACTACCGCATTTGGTACTAAAATTCCTGGAACCGCTATTGGTATTGCTGATAATAGTGGATCATCAATTACGATAGTATTCAACGGAACATTTCCTGTATTAGTAATTGTAAACGTATAAGTAATGATACTGCCTACTGCTCCAGTTCCTGAAACAGAAGCCGTTTTAATTAAAGTCATTGATGGTATTCCGAGTGGAATATTTACAGTTACAGTTGATGTTTGGCAATTCGTTGGATTCAATTTTTCACAAACAGTATAAGAAACAGTATACGTTCCTCCTAAAGTATTTGGCAACACTGTTATTGTCCCATCTGCATTCACCGTTAGTGGGCCGCTTGTGTTTGACGCTATGGTCACTTCAGAAGAAATTATTGGTTGTCCGTTTAAAGTATCGTTTGTCAAAACATTGATACCTGCATCCCCACCAATATATCCATTTATTGGTCCCGCGGTATCTTGATTGGCTATCAATCCAGCAGCTAAAACTGTTACTGTGGATGTACCTTGAGAACAATTCGTTGGATTCAGTTTTTCACAAATACTATACGTCACCGTGTAAGTTGCTGCTGGTGTTTGTGGGGCTACGGTTATTGTTCCGTCTGTGTTCAATGTTAATCCCGTTGGAACGGTCGCTGCTGCTGTCAAGTTCACTTCTGATGGAATAACTGCTACTGCATTCAAAGTATCGTTATCCAATACACTTGCTGTAGTTGCTCCTGTATATCCGTTAATTGATGCCGGTGTGTCGTTATTTGCTGCGATTACCGCTTTGGTTACTACCACACTTGAAGTAGCTTGAGAACAATTCGTTGGATTCAGTTTTTCACAAATACTATACGTCACCGTGTAAGTTCCTGCTGGTGTTTGTGCAGCTACTGTGATGGTTCCGTCTGCGTTCAACGTTAATCCTGTTGGAACGGTTACTTCTGTCAAGTTCACTTCCGATGGAATAACAGTTACTGCATTCAAAGTATAGTTATCCAATACACTTGGAGTTGTCGCTCCTGCATATCCATTTATCGATGTTGGTGTGTCGTTATTTGTACAAATAATATTATTTACTGTAACTGCTATTCCTGTTGTTGTACAGGTGTTATCAGATGTCGAACGTACTTTTGGAGTGTAAGATCCTGCTGCTACTCCTGCAAAGGTTTCGCTTGCTTGATAGTTTGTTCCATCTATACTGTATTCTACTCCTGTTTGTGTTGTGAATACGATTGTTCCACTTGGTGTGCCACAGGTTGGTTGAATTGTTACACTTGCAACTGGGGTTGTTAGTGAACATAATACTGGACTAACTGTTTTTGTAGATGAATTATTCCAACTGGTTAAATCCGAAGTATTCGAACTTACCGAAGCAGTATTCATATAATTGCCTGAAGCATTTACAGTTGCAGTTACGGCTAATGTTGCAGTTGCTCCATTTGCCAAATTTCCTATTGTCCAAATTCCGGTTCCTGGCACATAAGCACCTACCCCATTATCAGAAACATAAGTATAACCCGTTGGCAACGAATCCAAAACATTCACACCAGTGGCATCACTTACGCCGTTATTGGTTACCACTATTGAAAACAGAACATTACTACCTTTAAGAGGAGTCGAATTATCTACGGTTTTGGTAATCGTCAAATCGGCTTGAGGTACCGGAGTAGTCAAAACCGAAGACGTATTATCACTAGAATTAGAATCAGGTTGATTTGGTGTTACTATTGTAGCTGTATTGCTATAAGTACCCGAAGCATTAACTTTGGCTGTTATTTTCAAAGTAGCTGTCGCTAAATCTGCAATATCTCCAATTGCCCAAGTTACTGTTCCTGAAGATTCGGTTGTTGCCGCCCCTCCATTATCAGAAACGTAAGTATAGCCCGAAGGCAATACATCTGTTACAACAACTCCAGTTGCATTACTAGGTCCTTGATTGGTTGCTACCAAAGTAAACTCTACAATTTCCCCTGTATATGGTGTCGAATTACTTACTGTTTTTATAATTTTCAAATCCGATACGGCTCCTGGAACGGGCGTTACAGTAGAAGAATTATTAGCCGATGTTGGATCTGCTGTGGTGCTACTAATTATAGCAGTATTGGTATAAGTACCGCTTCCGTTTACCGTTGCGGTTATATTTAAGTTTGTTGTTAGTCCATTGGCTAAACTTCCAATTGTCCAAACTCCGGTTCCTGGTATATAAGTTCCGCCTCCATCATTGGAAACATAAGTATATCCATTAGGCAATAAATCATTTACAACAATTCCGGCTGCATTACTTGGACCATTATTGGTCACAGCCAAAGTAAATGTTATAAGTCCGCCAACATTTTGAGACGGATTATCGGCAGTTTTAACAATACTCAAATCGGATTGTGGTACAGGAGTTGTCGAGACTATTGAGGTGTTATTACCTGGAGCTGGATCCGTACTTGGACTTGAAACGGTAGCCGAATTACTATAATTACCAGTAGCATTAACTTTGGCCGTAATTGTTAAAGTTTCCGACGCTGCATTGGCTACGCTACCAATTGTCCATATACCAGTACTACTGTCAAAACTTCCTGCAGATGGAGTGGTATTTGAAACATAAGTATAACCCGTAGGCAAGACATCGGTTACAGAAACTCCCAAGGCAACATTTGGCCCACTATTGGTTGCTGTCAAGGTAAATACTACGTTAGAGCCAACATTTGGTGTAGCATTATTAACCGTTTTAGTCATACTCATATCTGCTGAACCGTCAATAGAAATCAACACTGTCGCTGTGCTACAAATTCCTGTATTTGGTGTTGGCAAACAAACTTGATAGGTAAAACTGTCATCTCCTATAGCTCCATTATTTGGAGTATAGGTATATGTCCCATCTGAATTGAACACTACAGAACCTTGGATTGGATCCGTTAATTTTGTAAAAGAAGAACCTGCTTCATAAATATCATTGGTGGCAACATTACCCAAAACTGCTGTATTTAAACTAGTACCAATTGCGTCATTTACTGCATCTGGACCGACAGTTATTGTGTAAGTTCCTATGGTACTCAATCCAGTAACATCAAAAACTTTATAAGTAAGAGTAAATGTCCCAGCATAACCAATGGTTGGTGTGAAGGTAAAAGTTCCATCATAATTTGTTCCCCAAGTTAAAGTTCCTTGTGCTGGTGTTGGAATTGATGTATTAAAAAATTGAAGTTTAGAATTATCACCGTCAGGATCCGAATCGTTTGTTGCTACAGTATTATTTAAAATAGTATTATAATTTGTAGTAAAAACATCCGTTAAAGCTACTGGTGGCAAACAACTAATTGAACCAACTGTACCACTAATAAAAGCAGTACAACCATTAGCATCCGTTACTGTTACAGTTACTGCACCTGCATCTAAAAAGCCAATATCCTGTGTTGTAGCAGCATTAGACCATAAATAAGTATAAGGCTGAACTCCTCCGCTAACTATGGCGTAGGCTGTACCGTCATTATAAAGACAAGTTTTTGGGTAAGTTGTTATAGAAACACTAAGCGCTGGAGCGGAATCGATTGTAACTGGTAACGTTGCTGAACAACCCGTGTTATCTGTTACCGTTACAGTATATGTGTCAGCTGCTAAACCTGTTGGGTTTTGAATTGTTTGCGAAGTATTTGTCCAAGAATAGTTAAAAGGCGAATTGCCATTTACCACGGTTAAATTAACAGACCCTGTTGCGGTTCCGCAAGAAGAAGATTGAATTGTAGTGGCGTATAATTGCATTTGTGTTGCAGGTTGGCTTACAATTGCTGAATAACTTGTAGTCGAACAACCATTGGCATCCGTTGCCAAAACGGTATACGTTCCTGCTGTTAGTCCGGAGATGGTTGCTGAAGTGGCACCATTTGACCAAGAATATGAATAAGGTGCCGTTCCTCCACTTGCCGAAGCCGTTATACTTCCGTTAGAACCTCCTAAACAAGTTGCTGCTGTAGGAGTTGCAATAACTGATAAAATTGAAGATGGTTCCGAAATTATAATACTACTTATGCTTTTCGAACATGAATTTGCATCGGTTACTGTAACTGAATATGTTCCAGCTGGAATATTGTCAAGATTATCGGTTGTTGCCGAAAAACTATTCGAACCTGTCCAAGAATAAGTATATGGAAAAGTACCTCCTGTTACGGATAAGTTTATATTTCCGTCACTAGAACCTTTACACAAAACATTTTTGGGAGTAGCTGACAAAGAAAGTAATGGTGATTCTGTAATCGTGAAACTGGTTAGTACTGAATTGCAACTATTACCATCTGTAACCGTAACCGAATATGTTCCAGCAGATAATCCTGTACGATCTTCTATGGTAATTCCTCCTCCCCAATTATAAGTATAAGTACCTGTTCCGCCAGTAGCAGTAATATTGATTGCTCCTGTTGTTCCTCCGTTGCATAAAATATTAGTTACAGAAGCTGCAACAGCTATTGCTGAAGGTTCAGTCACAGTAGCACTGCTTGTTGTTGTACAGCCTTTCGAATCCGTTATTGTAACTGAATAAAATCCTGCGGAAACGTTGGTTAGATTTTGTGTAGTGGCAGTATTCGACCATAAATAGGTATATCCCGAAGTTCCACCATTTACGGTAAGCGCAATACTTCCTGTTGCCCCGCCTTTGCATAAAGCTGGGGACGCTACAGCCGAAGCTGATAATACATTTGGTTCTGTAATTGTAGTCGATATTGTTGCGCTACAACCATGTGCATCGGTAACAATAACCGAATAAGTCGCTGCTAATAATCCTGATAAATCTTTGGTAGTTAAGCCGTTACTCCAAGAATAAGTAAACGGAGAAGTTCCTCCAGAAACTGTCAAAATGATTCCTCCATTGGCTCCGCCAAAACAACTAACATTTGTGTTTGAAGTTGATAAACTAAGCTGAGCTGGTTGAGAAACAATCCCTGAGCTGGTTGTCGTGCAACCTTTGGCATCGGTAATAGTTACCGTATAAGTGTTAGGCGAAAGTCCTGTTATATTTTGAGTTGTTGCGGCATTCGACCATAAATAAGTATAAGGTGCGGTTCCTCCGGTAATAGTTAGATTTACAATTCCGTTTGCAGCATTATAACAATTTATATTCGTTACGGTAGTACTTGCGCTAAGGGCAACAGCTGGCTGAGTAATGGTATAAGACCCAATAATGGTACATAATTTAGCATCTGTTACTGTAACCGCATAGCTTCCTGCAGGAATTGCCGAACGATCTTCGGAGATGATTCCTCCTCCCCAATTGTATGTATAGGGAGCTGTACCGCCAGTTGCTGTAATATTAATTGCACCTGTTGATGCACCGTTACAATTAATATTAGTGATAATTTTGTCGAGTTGAAGTGCATTAGGTTGAGTAACTATTGCATCGATTGTTGATGTACATCCGTTAGAGTCTGATATATTGACACTATAAGTTCCTGCACTTAAACCCGTAATATTTTGAGTTGTTGCGGCATTCGACCATAAATAAGTATAAGGACTAGTACCACCAGTAGGAGTATTAATATTGATTGCTCCATTATTTCCACCGTTGCATGATACATTTGTAGTTGAAGCTATAGTTGTAGTTGGTCCACCTGTTACCCCTACAACATAATTATAAGATGTTGAGCAACCCAAACTATTTGAAATTGTTACCGTGTAAACTCCAGCTGTAAGACCACTAATATTTTGTGTTGTGGCTCCCGTATTCCATAAATAGGTAAATGGCGCCCCATTAGTAGGAGTATTAATATTGATTGCTCCATCTCCAAGTCCGCAACCTGATTCTGAGACTATGCTACTTACTGTTGTAGTTGGTGGTGTATTCATAGTAACTACAACATTGGCAGTAGCCGAACATCCTTTTTGATCTGTTACCGTTACCGTATAAGTACCATTATTAGCAGCACTTGCATTATAAATTAGAGGATTTGCACTTGATGATATAAAGCCATTTGGACCCGACCAAGAATAAGTTTGACCTCCGCCTGCCGATAATTGTATGTTACCTCCAACACATAATGAACCTATAACCTGCGCTGTTGCGACAGGTGCATTTACATAAACAGTAAGTAAAGTCTCAGAACTTGTACTACAAGTATTAGTCGTGCTAACCTTGACTTGGTACGTTCCTATAGCTACTCCTGTAAAATTTACAGTTATTGACGAAGTGCCTAGTCCGCTTACTATGGTGGCACCAGATGGAACTATCCAATTATAAGAAGTTACATCAGGATTTGGAGTTACAGAAAAGACTTTGGCCGCATCTGATTTACAAACATCAACTCCCGTACAACCCCCTAATGGTGAAGCAACTACAATTGGGCCAGAAGAAAAAGTACAACCATTAGCATCGGTAAAAATCACAGAATAAGTTCCTGCTAAGAGACCTGTCCTGTCTTCTCCATTATTCGTTCCGGGTAAATCTGCCCAGTCGTATGTATAAGGCAAAGATCCGCCGCTTGCAGTAATATTAATACTTCCATTAGCAGAACAAGTTACATCTGTAACAACAGAAGATAAGGCCAAAACAGGTTGGGTAATTATATAAGTTCCAACAACAATACTGCAACTTGTAGCGTCAGCATCACGTAGGTAAATAGTATAAGAACCTGCTGAGAGACCTGTAAAATTTCCTGTAGTATTTGTCCAAGTTGAATTATCAGTACTAAATTGATAATTAGTCGCTCCTGAAGGACTTACGGTTATTGTTCCGTTACTGTTACCACAAGTAGCGTTAGTCTGAACTACTGTTGCTGACAAAATACAAGGCTTAATTCGTGCGTGAGCAAACTGACCAAATAGATTTAATCCAATGCGGTGTGCCGTTGGGCTCGTGTATCCTGTAATATCATGCGTTCCATTCAACACCCAATTAGCTGCTCCATTTGCACGCTGAATAATACGAACGGTATTGTCTTCGGTATAAGTAACGAATCCATTTCCGGTTAATTTGAGTAAATAATTTGTACTTGCCAAACTATTTGCAGCCGTTAAAGTCCAATAACCTTCGGGAAATTGACGATCTATTTGAACAGAATTTTCAAATAATGGTGGTGTTGTATTCCAACCTGAATCAGTTGGAGTGAAGCAAGCCGTTAAAGAACCTGAAGTAAGATTTGTAAAATTGACTTCTGCCATGTTATTGTTAGTAGCAGTACCTACTGGGAATTTAATAGCGGTTCCTGTAGCATTAATCCATCTCGTAAAACAACCAATTATGTTTCCAGAGGTATACGTTAATGTTCCTGTTGTAGCTATTGAGGTTCCTAATGTTAAGGTATTCGAACTGGCATCGATATTCCCTGATGTCATTGTAAGTGTACCTCCAATTGTTGTGGCTTGTGAAAGAACTAAACTTGTAGTACCTTTTACAGATGTTAAATTGTAGAATGTTTGAGTTCCTGTTCCGTTAATGGTTTGGTTAAAAACGGAACTATTAAAAGTTACAGTACTAGTATTTGGGGTAAATGTTCCATTATTTGTCCAATTCCCACTAACATCCAATACATTCGTACCCGTGATGGCGAGAGTAGCGCTAGAATTAATGATAATGTCATTACAAACTCCACCGGCCGAACCAATAACTGGCTGATTTCCTCCAGAAGGAATAATAACATTTGTCGAAGAAGTTGGCACAATTGAATTACACCAGTTAGAAGCTGTATTCCAATCGGTACTTGTAGATCCATTCCAAGTTCCTAGAACACAAGATGAAGAAACATTCAAAATACCTGTTGTAGCTCCAAAAAAAGTTGCGTTTATATGAGCTGCTCCTGAACCTGTACCTCCCCATGAACCTAAAGACTGCTTAACTCCTAAAACAGTAAGTGTGGCCGAAGATGATATGAAACCACCAAGATTAGCAACTGCTGTACCAAGGAATGCAATATCACCATTAATTGTTGTTATAGAAGGGAAAATTTTTACTCCAGAGCCTGAAAGAACAAGGTTATTATAAGTCACATTAGCAATTGTTTGTCCTGTTCCATTATAATTTATGGTACTCGTTCCTGCGGTAAATGTTCCTGCAGTGTTTGTTACTGATCCTCCAATGTTCAACGTACTTGAATTACCAAGCAAAGCACCATTTGATCTAGTCCAAACACCAGAAAACGTATGAGTAAAACCAGCACCCAAATCGAGTGTGCCCCCCGAACCATTCAAAGTAAGCGCACCACCATTCACATTACCCGTAAATGTTGCAGTTCCTCCAGTTTTAGTCATAGAGACTGTTCCTGTGTTTGTAAAACCACCTATATTTTGCGTAGCAGTCCCTGCTATAGTTACCCCTCCAGAACCGCTTGTTGTTCCACCATTATTAATAAAATTACCATTTAATGTCAATAAAAAAGTTGACATCGCTAAGGTAGAACCGCTACTTATTGAAAGTGGTGTTGTAGCATTAAATGTTTTTGTACCATTCATAGTGATTACTCCGGTATTCTTAACAATAACACCACCAGTAGCCACAGTTGTAGCAAGCCATTCGGCACCTGCTGTACGAGCAGATGTTGTATTATATTGCAATGTTGCCGCAGAACCATAAGCAAGTGTGCCAGTAAAAACATTTGCATTAGCACCGTTTTCTATCGACAGAATTCCATTAACCGTTGTAGTTCCTGTTGGAAAAGTCTTTACACCTGTTCCTGCTAATGCGAGATTATTGTAAGTCGTTAAAAAAACTGTTTGAGCCACCCCAGTATAATTAACGTTATTACCCGTTGCTGTAGCTACAAGTGAAGTAATAGTAGAAGTTCCTCCAATATTTAAAACCCCAGTTGTGTCTTGGGTTAAAGTTCCAGTTCCGCTAAGTGCTGTCCCAACAGTTAGCGTCCCATTATTGGTGTATGTACCCGTAATTGCTACAGAAGGAATTGAAGTAATACTCGATCCGCTTATTGTTTTGGCCGTACCAGAAAAAGTATTGATTCCTGTACCCAATCCCGCAAAAGTAGTTGCATTGTTCGTGAAGTTACCTCCAAAATTATATGTATTTGTTGAACCATTTCCTGATGAAGGCTCTATCCAAATTGCGCTACTATTAAGTGTTACATCACCAGTAAACTTAATTGCTCTTGCAGTACCACTAGTTGATCCCAAATTTATTGTTCCAGATATTAATGTATTACCATTAACTGTAAATGGACGATTCATTGTAAGAATTGCTCCAGTATTAATAGTTAATCCAGCACATGTGTAACTTGTACCTGATTTAATTCCAGTAACAGTATTCACTCCAGTTGTTGCAATAATAACTATATCGGTAGCTGCTGGAGAAACTCCACCAACCCAAGTTGAACCAGTCTCCCATGCGCCCCCAGTTGCAGTACTAGTAATGGTAGCCGCATTTGCATTTGCCGTCAAAAACAACAGTAATAAGATGCTCCATCCTATTTTTCGAAAACTTAGAATTCCTTCCTTGATTTTTGGACTGCCTTTAAAATAATTTTTATTCAATGATGAAGCTATATTGTGGTACTGATTTTTCATGCTCGACTATTTAGAATTCTACTGAATCTTGTGAAATTAATTATTGATGCTTGCAGGTGCTACAGCATTACTTTTCAATGTATTAATAGTGACTGTAACTGTGGCAGTGCACCCATTGGCATCGGTAACAACCACCGTATAAGAACCTCCTTTTCGTCCGCTAATATTTTGCGAAGTAGCAGTAAAGGAACTTGGCCCTGACCAAGCATAAGTATAGCCTGATGTTCCACCAGTAACGGCAACTGCAATTGCTCCATCTGCAGCATTAGGACATGTTTCGTGCGTAATCACCGTACTTAAACTCAAGGCAGCAGGCTGTGTAATTGTTTTAGATAAAATTGCAGTACAACCATTGGTATCCGTAACAGTGACCGAATAAGTACCTACTGTAAGAAGTGTTCTGTCTTTGGTAGTTATTCCACCACCCCAGTTATAGGAATACGAAGGTGTTCCTCCAGAAGGTGTTAAAGTAATTGACCCAGTTGAACTGCCATTACAAGCCACATTTGTTTGTGACGCACTTAAACTTAGTGCTGCAGCAGGCTGCGTAACAATAATTCCATTTTGAGTTTTAGAACAATTAGTGGCATCTGTAACCGTAACAGAGTAAGTTCCTGCAGCAAGATTCGTTCGGTTTTGAGTGGTTGCACCATCATTCCATAAGTAAGAAAGTGTACCTGAACCTCCTGTAGTAGCAATGCTAATGGCTCCAGTTGTATTTCCGTTACAAAGTATATTAGTAACTGTTGGGGTAATTGCTATTGCAACAGGTTGTGTTATTGTTGTAGATCCAGATACCGAACAACCACTGGCATCGGTAGCCGTAACCGAATAAGTACCCGCAACTAAACCACTACGATTTTGGGTTGTAACATTATCTGACCAAAGGAAAGTAAACGGTGGTGTTCCACCAATAACATTATCTACAAGGATGCTTCCTGTGGCAAGACCATTACAAATTACATTTGTAGGTATTAAATTAAGTGCTGTTATTGCTGGACTTGAAGCAATTGTAACTGTGAATGTTTTTGAACAACCAGCTCCTCCACCAGAAACAACGGTTACGGTATAACTACCTGCCGCTAAACCTGAAATCAAAGTTCCTGTACCTGTTTTTGTTCCAGCTGCATAACTCCAATTATAAGGGCCTGCTGCTCCGGTAATATTCATAGTAATTGAACCATTGGACCCCGAATTACAAGCATTTTTTAATGTGGTAACTAACTGCATATTACAGGTGATTATTGAGGCTTTTGAAGTATTAAAAGACCTTCCGCAAGCATCGGTAATAGTTACCGTTATCGGACATGATGTATCTGCCGTAACCGCTGGCGGGGTATATATTGCTTTAGTCTGATCAGAAGGATATGCTGGGTCACTTGCAAAAGTTCCTCCACATGACGAATACCATGAAACCGTAAAATCACTTGGGTTCGCACCAACAGGAAATGAAAAAGATACAGGTGTTACAGTTCCAGATACAATACTCGAAGGAATACCGCTTACATTAGGTAAAATAGTACCGTCCTTACCCGCCATAAATGAAAAATTGAAGAAAATTCTTTGCGCAGCAATATTAGCTGGTAACTGTGCATTATTAAGTGAGTGCGAAGCCTCAACCATAACATAACCTCTAGTAGGATCACCAAAACCTCTTCCAAAAGCAACAATTGCAGCTCTGTGATTTGGTGCATCATCGAATCGCTTGATATGGTCTGGGTCATAAACGCCAATTGTTGTAGATGCTCTCCAACCTGGTGCTTTAGGAATATAAACTTGCTCTAATCCGTTTTGAGTTGCTGAATCTATGATACCCATAAACTGCATAAACTGATCTCCTTGATCAGCATAAGTATAAGGAGGAACTCCGTTAGTATGAGAACTATAAAGCCATAATGCGTTTTCAACAGTAGTCACACTACCCGTAGGAAAAGCAAATGCCGGATCTTTTTCTGTAAGGAAATTAGTTTGTTGTGTATGATCGGCAGGATTAAACATGTCTTCCAGTTCACTACCAGCCGTACAGGATAACCAAATAGAACCATGATACGTCTTGTTCCAAAAATACAAGTTACTATGTGTTGACCATTGTGGATAGGCGTGCGGCATAACAAAAATATCGTCACAATAGCCTAGTTGTTGAGGCGTTTTCGTTAGCGAATAGGCTGTTGAAGGAATTCCTGCATTGGAGAAATAAGGTACAGCAACACTTCCATTCAAAAGATCCATTGTCCATCTAGGAACTGAGGATACACTAAGTGTCATTGCAAGTGGCACATCTATTGGTGCAGTTGTTGTAAGACCTACAACGCCTTGTGTTTGCCAATAAGTAATTCTAGCATTTACTGCCGTAGTTCTATATTCGCCAGGAACTATAAAAGGGCCTCCTTTATAATCGACACCATTATAGGTAAAGTCAACACCATCTTTAACTTTACCTGATTCGATAATCCATTGAATTGGGATTTTATAATTCGAAATCAAATCATAGATCATACCATAAGGCTTCAATCCATTACCCACAGTTTGAGGAACAACCCCCATATTAATAATAAACGAACCTGGTTGTATTGTTGTAGTTTGTGAGAAACCGCTGAAAATAAAAAACATCAATAATGACGAAGTAAAAACTACTTTTTTGGAAAAATTTTTCAACGAATGAAAAAGGTAAAATTTATTCATAAACTATTTATTATTTAACCCCTTCGGGACAATTAAATTATTTGAGCTTGTTATTTATTCTTAAAAATGGATTCATCAAACCCTAATTAGTTTAGTATTAATTAATTTAAGACCTAATATCCATAGGAAAATTTTAACTATATAGCTTTTTAGAAATGATCGATAAAGTGATTTTTTTTTCATAATGCTTGGGGTTGCAGTTTGAAAAGGTATTTATTGAGTGTTATTTATATGAATTAACATATATGTTTTTGTGAAAAAAAATCTATGAAAAATATTTTTTTTGATGAAAATATTTCGTTTTTATCATTGTATACAAATGCGGAAACGAGCTAAAAATCAATCCTTCGATCCTAATTAATGCCTTTATAAAAAGAAATTAATAATCGAAAAAAAGAAATAAGATTGCCCTTATTCTAACAAACGAATAATAAAATTATTCATAATCAATACTTTGAGATTCATTTATTAATAAGTTTGGGAAATCTTAATAATAAAAAATGATTTTAATTAGCTTAAAAAAACACTTTGCTAAAATAATAATAATCTTAATTATTTTTTATGATAAAAATCATATTTTTTAAAGTACGAAAATATAAAAATTTTAATAACAAATGTTAATTTAAATATAAAAATACTGTTAAATATATAGCATTACTCATAGTAGAGAAATAATTTGAAGTTTGAAAAGACAAAGACTATTTTAATAAATATTAAAGTCAAATTTAAGAATCCAAAAAAGCACTTCAAATATAATTTTTTAGAAGAAGATTCATTAATTCCTCATTTTTTTTACAATATTCATTTAAAAAGTTATAAAAAATTTCACTAAAATAATTGTCATATTAACAAATAATAATATATTTGAAAAATAATTGAAGCAGACTAAGATTAATTAGTATTTATTTTCATTCGATTTTTAGAAAAATACAACAGCATAGAATACCATTTAAAAATTTATTAAACACAATTACCTATGAACAAGAACCTCGCATTCGCAGATTACGCAGTATTTATTGTCTACTTTATTGTGGTATCCGTTTATGGATATACCATTTATCGTAAACGTCAAAAAAACGAACATGACGCCAAAGCTTATTTCCTCGCCGAGGGAACGCTAACTTGGTGGGCAATTGGTGCCTCATTAATCGCTTCTAACATTTCTGCCGAGCAGTTCATAGGAATGAGTGGCGAAGGATTCTTCTTAGGAATTGCAGTTGCCGCTTATGAGTGGGTTGCTGCTATCGCATTAATTATTGTAGCAGTTTGGTTCATTCCTGTGTATTTAAAAAACAAGATTTATACCATGCCTCAGTTTTTAAAAACCAGGTATAACGAATCAACTGCCTTAATTATGGCTGTTTTCTGGTTGTTTTTATATGTGTT
Organism: Flavobacteriaceae bacterium; assembly: GCA_947373225.1. Lineage (GTDB taxonomy): Bacteria > Bacteroidota > Bacteroidia > Flavobacteriales > Flavobacteriaceae > Flavobacterium. The sequence continues at coordinate 18,234 of CANBWX010000038.1, forward strand.
TGTAAATTTAACTTCTATTTTATACTTAGGAGCTGTTGCCATAAACGGATTGGCTGGTGGAGAATATCTACATGTAATCATGATTGGATTAGCTCTTTTTGCTTTATTAATCTCTTTAGGAGGTATGAAAGTTGTTGCTTATACGGATGTAATTCAAGTTGCCGTTTTAATAATTGGAGGTTTAGTTACTTCTTACATTGCATTGACTACTGTTGGAGAGCGTTTTGGTGTAGGATCTGATGCTATTGCTGGTTTTAAAGTACTAATGCACGAAGCACCAGAACATTTTAAAATGATTATTCCAAAACCAACAGCCACTTCTTCTCAAAATGACATCAACAAATACCTCACTTTTCCAGGAATGCTATCTTATTTAGCAGGTATTTGGATTATCAATCTTAACTATTGGGGTTGTAACCAATACATTACTCAAAGAGCTTTGGGTGCCGATTTACAGACTGCCCGTACTGGTATTTTGTTTGCCGGAATCTTAAAATTATTAATGCCAGTTATTGTAATGCTACCAGGAATTGCAGCTTATGTTTTATATTCAAAAGGTTATTTACCTCAATTAGTTGGTGGTAAAGACGGTGCCTATTCCGCAGTATTAACTTTCCTTCCTACTGGTCTAAAAGGATTATCAGTTGCAGCTTTAACGGCGGCAATTGTAGCTTCATTAGCAGGAAAAGTAAATAGTATCTCTACTATTTATACTTTGGATGTACATAAAAAATACATTCAAAAAGCAGCTGGTGAAAGACAACAAGTAAACATAGGAAGAATAGCTGTTTTTGCAGCGATGGTTCTTGCCGTTTTATTCACTTGGAATGACGTATTAGGAATTGGTGGTGTGGGTGGTTTCACTTATATTCAAAAATATACTGGATTTATTAGTCCAGGTGTTTTCGCCATGTTCTTCCTAGGTATGTTTTGGAAAAGAACTACAGGTACAGCAGCAATTGTGGGCGTACTTTCAGGATTTTTATTATCGGTTTTCTTTAATGAATTCGCACCAATGATACTTGGAAACGAAACTTTGTTGTACACGGCTTATGCCAATGGTAAAGGAGCTTTCGAAATTCCGTTTCACATTTGTATGGGATTATCCTTTTTGTTCACTATGATTCTAATGATTGCAATAAGTTTTGCTGGACCAAAAGAGAACCCAAAAGCATTCGAATTAGATACAGAAATGTTCAAATTAAAACCGCAAACAACCGTTTTGATTGTTATCACGCTTTTAATTATTTTTGCATTGTACGTTAAATTTTGGTAAACCTAGGTTTTAAAAAACTGCGTTTTAGTCAAAATCAAGAATTCAAATTCAAACCAGCATGCAAGAATATTCAGAACAAAAACATTTTCTATTCGCTGTCGATTGTATCATTTTTGGGTACGATGGACAGGAATTGAAATTGCTGGTTATCAAAAGAGGAATTGAACCCTTAAAGGGATCTTGGAGTTTAGTTGGTGGTTTTATTAGCGATACCGAAAGTTCCGAAAATGCAGCCGTTAGAGTTCTGAAAGACCTTACTGGTTTAGATGGAATTTATATGGAACAGCTTTATGGTTTTTCGGAACCCGATAGAGATACCGTCGAAAGAACCATTTCTATTGCCTATTTTGCTTTGATAGATATTCAAAAATACAAGCAGCAAATTAATGAGAATTATCATCCTGCTTGGTTTTCGATAAACCAGTTGCCAGAATTGATTTTTGACCATAGTAAAATTGTAGAATTGGCAAAAGAAAAATTACGATATAACGCCGCCTTGCATCCGCTTTTGTTCGAATTGTTGCCTGATAAATTTACCATGCCGCAATTACAAAGTCTATATGAAGCCGTTTACAATGCCGAATTTGACAAAGGAAATTTTAACCGAAAGTTGTTATCGACAAAATTATTGTTGAAGCTTAAGGACAAGGACAAATTAAATTCGAAAAAAGGAGCATTTTACTATATGGTCGATCCAAATAAATACAATGAAGGTTTTAAAAATTTTTTGAATTTAATTCCAGGCCAAAATGCAATAAAATAAGTTTTCAATTCATTTATATAAAAAATGCGCTTCATTTACGAAGCGCATTTTTTTTATGAATTTATCTTCCAAAATCGTCTTGTAACCGAACAATATCGTCTTCATCCGATGGATTTTCGGAATCCGTATGTTGCCAAATTTCGGCTACAATACCCCAAGAATCAAGACCAATTAAGCGGTGCCGTTCACCTTTGTCTAATTGAATAAATTTTCCTGATGAAAGCTCTTGAATTTCTCCTTCTTCGTCTGTATTGCTTGTTTTTACACCTACCGTTCCGCCTATTACTTTCCATATTTCGGCTCTGCGATGGTGAAATTGCCATGACAATCTCTTATTGGGTGCAACTACCAAAATTTTCGGACTCAATTTATTAGTGATTTGAATCTCCGACATATTAAGATGCGGGAAAAACTGAGCCGCAAAAGCATTCGCCTGACTTTCTTCAATTACAAAAAAACCACCCCAAGGACGCGTTTGATCTTGCTTGATAACCGTAAAATTCTCCTTTTTTAATACAGCAGCAATTTCTTCGAAAACGGCTGTTTTATCTAAATTATTCGATAGTGTGATGTTCATTATTTGTATCTATTAAAATGTAAAAGTAATTATTTATTTTTTCAATTGTAGTTTTCATAAACAATAAAACTATTTGTTTTGAGTTTGATATTTCCCATTAATGTTTTAAATTTCATAAGCCAACTATTTTATCTTTTTTGTAAACTTATAGTCGACTACAATTCCGTCAACAAGCATTTTATTTCCTGAATAGGTAATTTTTCCATTCGCAGGAACAACAACTATTACGGCTGCATTTAGTGGCGAAATTGTTATTTGCGAAGTTGAACTTACATTTTTGGCAACAAAACTTCCGGAAACGGTATTGTAAAGATTTACTTTTTTTCCTTTCTTCATTTTCATTGAAACCGTTTTATTTGAAGTGTACGGATTGTAATATAGAAAAGACGGATAGGCTTTATCATGAAAAAAATCGGTTGCTAATAAGTTCAATTGTAATATTCCAACAACATTGGTGGCACGGATAATACTACCGAATATACCTACGTGTCCGCTACCATAAACACTAAATTGAGATTCTTTCGGGTTTTTTCCTGGTACCCAAAGCGGTCCGTCACCTTGCGCCACAGGCCCTTTTAAACCTTCATGTTCCTTATAACTCGATTGACGAATCATACCTTCATAACCAATAACTCCTTTGGTTACTTCGGCTAGTTCAGGATTTGTTTCATGATCGTCAGGCATATATTGTGGGTAAAAAAATCGGGAAGCATTAGCTGCATTCAACATCCATTTTCCAATGGCGGCTGCATACGATTGGTCGTAGCGAACCATCGGTACCAATGGTAAAGCATGGTCATAAGTATTCATTAAAAAACCATATCCACCATGGTCTACAGTGCTACCACTAATGCCCGAAATGTCGATTCCGTTCCAATTCCCTACCAAAATTCCCCAACCATCACGGCAAATTGCGGTACCGTCAAAAGTCCAGCCAAGTAATTTGTTCACATCGAAATGGGTACCTTCCTCGGCGTTCATTCTTGCTGCCACCGAAGCTCCAAACGGAATTAATATCTCGTACGTTGGATTAACTTTTTGAGATTGTAAAGCATTCAAAGCCGAAATTGTGCCTTTTAAATATTTTTTATCTCCAAATTTTTTATACGCGGAATATAAAACCCAAGCATGTCCGGCTGCAGCATCAGGTTGTGCACAGATGTTGTTTTTCATGGGTTTCATTTTGCCATAATCAAAATAGGAATAGTCGTAATTGCCATTCAAAATCAAATCGGCATTATAAAATTTATCGGCAATTGTTCGTGCGATTTCTTCGAAACCAGGTTCGCTGGGATATTTGTCATAAATCGCATAAAACAATAAATTTGGATAGACATCATACCACCAATCCCGACCATAACCACCACCTAATAAAGCGACTTCGGGACAGGTATTATTCATCATAATATTCCAACCCGTATCTTTATTGAAGTAATTTTTGAGCATGGCAACATAGTCCAGATTTTGTTGTTTGGTTTTGTCAATTCCCACCAAAGTTGCTCCTAAAGTTGCTCCCATTGTTGCCAATGCTTCGTGAAACATTCCTTTATTATTGGTTCCTTGACGCACATCGCCAACGGCAGTAAATAAGCCAACCACGGTTTGCGGAAAATTCTTTTTGGTGCTGTCTTTCCAAACCATTGGCCAAAATTTTCCTTTGGCATTAAAATCATAAACAGTACTATCAAATTGCACCGCCATTTTTCTATAATCGATTATTTGCAAAGGTGAAGGCAAATTCGGCATTTGATCTACGCGTGCAATTTTTTGCTGCTTCACTTGCGCCGTTCCATTTATTCCGCAAAGGGTAAAAAGTAAGCTGGCAAAAGAGATTTTAAGAATAGTATTCATTTTTTTATTTTATAAAATTGTAATAAATATTTTTAGACCAGTGCCTCAGCAACTTCACTCTTAATTTTGTTATCGATAAGAGGCTCGTCTGGCGAAAGTAAATTTCCTTGAGCAATGATTTTTTTACTGATATAAATAGAACACAATTGCAATAACGCTATAATTCCGATGGCGTAACGCAACGCAAAATCTTCGGAAATAGAATAATATAGCACCAAAAATGTTCCAGCACCAAATAATCTTCCTACATACAAACCCGCTTCGTGGTTTAGGATATATGTGAATTCCCCTCTTTTTTCGATGCGAGAAACAATATCAATAACTTTTAATTGAATGGGAAAATAAGCCAAATCCATCAATGGTTTTGCAATAAGCAACAATAATAAAAATACAATTACTCCCGTTTTATTGTACAAAACGCCATTTAAACAAGCGCCTAAAGCAAACAAAATCAATCCAGCGGAAAATATTTTTATCCGATCCGAAGGTTTAGAAAATCGACCTAATAAATAGATAATAATGGCCGCCAGAATTGCCCCAATTGACTGTGCTTTTCCTAAAGCACCTTCTTCGCCAAGTAATTTAAAAATTAACATTGCGGGTGCTGTAACAAGAAATCCTTGTGCAAGACCTTTGAATGTTGCCAAAGACAATAGTTTGTACCATAATGGATGAAACTTAAAAAAAATGTATTTTTTCTGGGTTGGATTTTCGAAATTTCCTCTGAAGCATACAATCGAAGCTGTCAAAGTAATCAGAAAAACGATTCCCGTAATAGTTAAATAAGCGGCGTGTTTATCGGCATCACCCGTTTTAGATTGGATAAACCAGCCAATTGTTGCTGGAATTGCAATGGCAATAATGGTATAAATAAAGGTCTCTAATCCGTAATAATAATTTCGGTTTTTATCATTCGTAATCGCTAGCGCAAGATAATCTCTATTAGACCAATACAACCCAAAAGAAAGTCCCATGGTCATTCCCGCAATTCCTATTCCGGTTAAATCCAATGTTTTCAACGACATCATAATTATCATCGAAACACCACTTAGCATCATTCCTGCCGAGTATAATTTTCGGATATTAAAATATTTCAACAGAAAACCATTTAGCAAAAAAGTAAGTGGAATTCCCGTATAAATTGCCAATTGATAAATAACCACTTTTGATGTGTCGCTAGAATTTCGCATAATATAGGCCGCAACAAAAATATCGATCACGGGTAAAACTAGCGCATAAACCATATTGGTCAAAATCAGAATTTTGAAATTATGTGTCTGACTTTTGAAATGATCTAATTCTGAGGTTATTTTTTTAAACATTAAATATATTTTAAAAGTGAATAAATAGCTGCAATTGAAAACTGGGCTCCACACACAAATTCGTCCGAAGCACCGTAATATATGGTAATTGTATCGCCGTCAGGTTCTACGACATGACCGTTTGTAAATACCACATTCCCAAAAAAACCACTCAATTCGTAGCTCGTTGTAGGAACCATAATTGGATCATCGGTTCGAGCAATTACTTTCGAAGGATCTTCTAAATCCATCAAAAAAGCGCCTAAACAATATTGATGTGCTGCATTGGCTCCGTGATAAATAGACAACCAGCCTTTTTCGGTTTTTATGGGAGAAGCTCCAGCACCTACTCGTTTACTATCCCAAAAATCGGCTCTGGTTGTAATAAGACAATGGTGATTTCCCCAGTGAATTCCGTCTGGCGAAGAAGTCAACCAAATATAATTTCCACCAATATCAACACTACTTGGGCGGTGCAAAGCATAATACAAGCCATTAATTTTTTCGTCGAAAATGGCACAATCTTTATTATGTGGCGGCAAAATCATTCCGTGTTTTTCGAAATTTTTCCAATCGGTAGTGGTGCGTAAACCAACACCTACTCCATTTGGAGACACGGATGTAAAAGTCAAATAATATTTTCCGTCTAATAAAGCAACGCGGCAATCTTCGATACCAAAAGTTTCGAGCATTCCTTCGCCTACCAAAAGCGGATAATTTTCGGGCTCATAAAACTGATGTCCATCTTCGCTGCAAAGCAATCGCAGATGAGAAAGTGTGGTTAAATAATCGACTCCTTTATAATTGATTACCCTTGCATCGCTCGCGTCTAATTCGGGATCATCCATTGGGATTTCGATAATTTCTATAGCTCCTGTTTCCGTAAGAATTGGGAAAGAAATGCTGTTTTCTTTTTGTTTGGGTCTTTCGGCAACGCGAACAATTAGCCATGTTTTATCCTCAAATTGAAAAACGCCAGGATTAAGCAAACAGGTAATTTCTAGACCTTCTCTACTTGGCGGTAAATCAGTTGGGGATAATATTGGATTTTGGGAGAATCGTTTTGCTATATCTTTCATATGTTTTATTTATTGTTTTTTATCGGTCATATGTAATTCGCATATTAACATTGGTTTTGCGACCAATTTAAAGTCATGCTCATTTCATATGTTTTATTTAGTTTCTAATTTTTATATAATCTGGATCCATTTCTGGGGAACGTAAACCTGCAACCTCATCTGCCATAAGCATAAAAACATTCCAGCATAAGCCTCGTGTTGACGGCCACCAAGAGTCGGTTGTAGTCCATTTTGTGGGAATAAATTCTTTGCTGTAAGGCCATTTTGGATTCAGATTTATTTCGGCCCAAGCCCTGTTTTCCATTAATTTTTTTGCTTTTTCCCATCCGTGTTTTTGTCCAACTACGTAGGCACAATATTCCGCTCGAAACCAACTTCCTCCGTTGTAATAAATTCCGTCTTCTTGTTTTTGGAGTGATAGCGAATACAACTCTTTATTTTCGAATAAAACCAGTAATTCACCTGAGGAAGTGAATTCCATTTTCTTGACTGCTTTTGTCGAAAGATTATTAATTTTTAACTTTTGAAAATCGTTTCCATCAAAATAGCCAATTCCCCAATCTTTTACTGCGCAAAACACTTTTTTTGAAGCATCAAGCGCCATATTAAATTCGGATTCTGATAATGGTGGTTTGTTTTTTCTGGTGAAATAAAACCGCTGAAAAGCAGCTGTTTTTTTATCATATCGATTAATTCCGTGCATGGTCAAAATCCAAATTTTACCAGCATAATCTTCGTCAATTTTAAGGATAACCTGATTACTAAGACTGTTTTCATTGTCTAATTCAGGTCGAAATATTTTAAAACTATTCCCGTCATATCTATTTAAACCATCCCAAGTCCCTATCCAAAGTAAATTTTCGGAATCTTGAAAAATAGCATTTACGGAGCTATTCGAAAGTCCTTTGGTATTGTCTAATTGTTCCAAAGAATATTTCAAATCTATAGCTTTCGAAGTATCTAAAGTTGGATTAAAACCATTGCGAAACTGGGGCGAAACTTGATGAAGCTTCGTAATGTTATTATCCTGAAGTTGAGGCCTTTTTTTATTGTTGCAAGCAATAAATCCGATGAGGATAAAACTAACAACTAAAATTTTAATTTTCAATTTAATATATGTATTTCAATAATTAATTAGCTGTTGTTTGTCTCCAAAAAGAAGATTTTATTTAATTTCAAATTCACTACAAGTTATAAATCTGAATTTATTTACAAAGTAAAAATACATTAATTTTAAGAAGTCATTAAAAAAACTAGAATCTATTTAATAAAAAAAAT
>CANBWX010000039.1 GCA_947373225.1 Flavobacteriaceae bacterium
TACAGGAATCTGTATAAAACAGTTTGTTCGCATCCCAATCTATTTCAAGGTCATGTTGATTGCAATTAGCAGATGTGTTAGGAATTGTATTTATTGTGCCAACACCATCAAGTGTGGTATTATAAATATTATGATTACCAGCTCCAGCAAAATATAAGTTGCCATTGTCTAGATTTGCTTCAATGCCCACGGCAGTAGTCATGTTGTTATTATGATAATCATATAAAGGAGTTGGAGCTCCTGAACCATCTCGATTAGCAGACCAGATTACATTATTAGTCCCTGTAAAATAAATTTTAGGTGACACGGAAGTTCCAGTAAGCAATTTGTAGCTTGCAATTTGACAATTATCGGTTGAGCCATCATTAATTTGACTTGGGAGCAAAGTTGCTTGACCATTTGTATCTAAACTTACAGTTATGTTTTTGGTAATGGCTACTGGTAACACATTGTCTATTACAGTTACAGTGAATGAACAAGTTGAAACATTATTCAAAGCATCTTTAGCAGTATAGGTTATGGTAGTTACTCCCGAATTAAAGATAGTGGTTCCAACATAATTGATACCCGAAACAGGAGATGCTCCAACGGTTGCCCCAGTCATAGCCCAAGTTAATGAACTTACATCGCCAATATTTGTTATTTGCAAATCTTGTGTTATTACAGAAGCAGTACAAAGACCCGCATCTACATTTTGTGATAAATTAGAAGAACAGTTAATTGCCGGGCCAGTATTTCCTGAAGCTAAAACCGTAATTGTTGCTATAGCAATAGATTTGTTACCGGCAGCATCAGTAACTACGAGATATAGCTTCTGAGAACCAACATCGGCAGCAGAATAAGTTATGTCATTCGTAGATGGGTTCAAAGAAACGCCATGTATATTTCTTCCAGCAGCTATTCCTCTTATAGATCCAAAAGTTCCTTTATAAAGTATTTTTGGTACACCAGAGCCATCTGCAGGAGCCGTGTATAGTGTGTCATCATTAGAATACCCAAAAGCCGTCCAAAACAAAGTGTTTGTGCTTGGATCAAAATCAATTCCATAAGCGTTTTGAACAAAATTGTCACCCACGGCAAAACTATACAATACGTGTGGAGCTTCTGATCCATCAACTAAAGCGGTATAAATTTCTTTGGAGTCTTTCTCTATCCAGAATAATCTTCCTGTTGCTTCATTGATTGTTATTCCTCTTGGGGTATTTCCCGAAAATAAATTATTGTTTGCATTGGAACCATCTGCATCGACTACCCCAATTGGTCCATTGGGATTTACATAATAAATTTTTTGATGTGTTTTGTCAAATGTCAGAGATACAGCTTGAGTTCCTCCAGCGATTTGGATAGGAGAAGTAGAACCGTCTAAGCTAGTAAAATATACACCGCTATTAGAATCCGTATAATACAGTTTGTTTCCATCTTTGTCTAATTCAAGGTCAAGAAGATTTCCATTTGAAGAGACATTTGGAATTGTATTTATAATGCCAGCTCCATCAACAGTTGCGGTGTAAATGTTTCTATAATAAGCTCCTGCAAAATACAAATTGCTATTTTCTAAATCTATATCAATACCTACGGCTGTGCCCATATTGTTATCATGATAATCATATAAAGGAGTTGGAGCTCCTGACCCATCTCGATTGGCAGACCAAATTATACCATTAGTGCTTGAAAAATATATTTTTGGAGAAACAGGAGTTCCCGTAGCTACTTGATAAGAAGTAATGCCGCAATTATCAGTAGAGCTATTGTCAATCATGGCTGGAGTAACAACCGCTTGACCATTTGTGTCCAAAGTAACAGATATATTTTTTGTTAAAACTACAGGTTTGTTATCGTCTTTAACAATAACGCTAGTAGTAGCTTCTGCACCCAATGAGTCAAAAACCGAATAGTTGTATGTTCCAGGACTCACAGTAAATACGCCATCACCAGTATAAGGTGGTGTACCGCCAGAAGCATTTACTGTAACAGTCGTTTCACAAGAAGATGACGAAAAATTTGCCACAACGGTGCTTATTGCCAATGGAATAATATTAAATGTAATAGCGCCATAAGATGCTCCTCCATACTCAATTATTCGATATTCAACAGTAGAATTGGCGTCAAGAATTCCTTGCCATACATTAGTATGATTATCACAACAACCAACATGTCTCCATACTTCTACACCATTAATTAATAGAAAAGCATCGTCATCATGCCCTGGAATATCGATAGAATAAAAACCTATTGGAAAATTTTTTCTTTTTGCGGCATATGAATGGTTATCATTTAGCACAGGACTCCCTATATAGCCAGAGGCAGATGATGGACTATTATTGGCGTTCCATCTTGATCTTGTATCAAAAGACAAATTAGGTTCGGTGTAATAACCAGCATAATTTATTGCGGGAAAACTATTATCGGTAGAATTATAAGCATACATATTCCATATTCCGTCACCGAAAGTGGCTGGGTCGACAAATCCAGCCATTGCAGTTACAGTTACAGTTGCATTAGCCGAGGCAGAATTTCCAGAAGCATCCGTTGCGGTTAATAGTACGGTGTTGTCTCCTATATTAGCAATTGTAAAGGCTGTTTTATCAAGAACTAACGATGTTATTCCACAATTATCAGTTGAGCCATTATCAAAATCTGTAGCCAAAATCGAAGCATTACCAGAAAAATCCAGTTGAACTGTTATATTTTTTGTAAGAACAACTGGAGCAATTTTGTCTTCCAATATAATATTCACGCTTCCTGAAGTTTGATTCCCATTGTCATCTGTAACGACATAAGAAGTAACATTATTTCCTAAATTGCTACAATTAAAAGAGGTGTTACTTAATACTACAGTAGGATTTGCACTGCAATTATCTGTAACACTAGTTAGTATATCTGTTTGATTTACTGTACCTAATCCGGCAGCATCTAATTGTAATGTAAAATCTTTTGAAACTACTTCTGGTGCAATAGTATCAGAAGAAGTAATTGTAAAAGAAGCTGTTGTTGTTGCGCTTGCACTATCCGTTATTGTTACATCATAAGTTCCTGCAATTAGTCCTGAAGCAGTTGAAGTAGTACTAACGTTTGGACTCCAAACATAAGTATAGGGTGAAGATCCCCCAACAGCACTGACTAAAAGGGCCCCTGTTGTGCCCCCATCGCAAAAAATATTTGACGTTTGAGAAATGGAAGCCGTCAATGGAGAAGTAGTTGTTGCAACTGAAATTGTCCCAGAATTCGCGCTAGTCATCCCTGAGCTATATGCTCTTATGCGATAGTAATAAGTAGTAGTGGCATTTAACCCTGAAATTGTTTTTGTGGTCACATTAGCTACATCAAGATTTTCGTATCCGCTAACAAAATTTGTAAAACCATTATCAGTAGCAACATCTAAATAATAACCTGCAGCACCAGAAGAGGCAGTCCAATTAGCTGAAAAACTGGTATCAACAATATTTGTGGCATCATTTTCAGCAGGAGCAGCCTGATCAAAAGTTACAATAGAAGAAAAAGATTCTACAGTAGTTCCAGGACCTTCAGCTGTTCTCCAATTAAAGGTATAGTTTCCTGGAGCAGCTGGATTTGTTATAATTCCTGAGACAATAAGTTGTATTGTAGATCCAGCAACTATAGTTGTACCAATAGCCGCGTCACCTGTAGATATTTGAATTCCAGTAGTCCATGAGCCATAATTGCTTCCAAAACTATTAGCGTCTATTGGAGTTACAACATCGTTAATTTTTAATGTCACATAAGGAGCTAAAGAAATTAAGGGAGTGACAGCTATAAAATCAGGATAACCGGTAGGAGCGGTTAAATAGAATATATTAGGTGCTAATGTACCTGTTCCAATGTCGCCTGTTGTTACATAAGTAAAAGTATAATTTGCTAATGCTCCAGGTGTTTTTGTGCTTACGGTTACCGTTTGCGCAATGCCTGTTTGAATGAAAGTAATAATTAGGAGTACTGACATTACTAATTTTAATAGGTAGTTTTTTTTCATAATTTGGGGTTTATTTATTAGTGCCTTTTGCCCTAAATAACGACGTATAGATACGGTCAATCATTTAGAACAAATAGTTTTTATTTAGATTTAAAGGCGGTAATTTAATTAAAAACTGGGTTGAAGCTTGAAATACAATAATGCTTCAATTGATGTTTTGAAAGATATTTTATGTGCATATAACTCACACAAAAAGTTCTGATAAAAAAGGGAAACTTGTTTTTCATAGTTTGGGGCTTAAACAAATTATTTAATAAAAATAGTTATTTTAACAAAAATAAAAACAAAATTACATATAAAATATATTTAACACGCATTTTTTTATTTATTTAAACAATAATACTGACTATTTAATAATTGAAAACATAAAATTTAAGAAGCTTAAACTTCTTAAAATAAGTATAAATTGTTTTTTATCCGATAAATATACCGTTTAACAAGTGAATAAAACATAGTCAAAGTTATATTTTTAAGAAAAAATATTTTATTGGATTCAATTATCAATAATTATGAATATTAGTTTTTCAAAACAAATTTGACGCAACAATGAAGTTTAAATATAACAAATTTGCATATCACTCTAAATATCAGATTTTTAAAATGTAATTGAAGAAAATGATAACACTTTTATTTTTTCAAAAGTGTTAATTAATGGGAAACAAATAAAATAGACAAATTCCCCAAATTTACTTGACGGATATATTTTCAGGAATGCTCTAATTTTAAATTCCTAAAAACAAAGAGATGCCGCTCCCAAAATGGCTATTGCCTCATGATTTGAAGTTTCAATTTTTAAATTTTGAATTTGTTTTTGGTAGGCAAATGTTTTCAAAGAGGCCTCCATTGATTTTTTAAAATAGGGAAAAGCCTTGCTTATCGAACCGCCTAAAATAATGGCCTCGGGAGCATATGTGTACAAAATAGCTTTTAAACATTCTCCTAAATGGAGCCCAAATTCGGCGAAAGCTTCTAAAGCAATCTTATTTCCTTCGGCAGCTTTCTGGCTCATTTCTTCGGCTGAGCTATTGTAATGATTTCGAAAAAAGTGTCCGCTAGAAAAGTCTTCCATAATGCCGTCTTTGTAAGCTAACATGCCCACTTCGCCAGCACCACAAAGAACACCGTTATACAAACGGTTGTTAATTATAATTCCCATTCCGATTCCTGTTCCTATCGAAAGACCTATAAAATTTTCGAAACCTTTCCCTTTTCCATATATTTTTTCGCCCAAGGCAAAGCAATTGGCGTCATTATTTATATAAACCGGTAATTTATAGTATTGTTCTACTAGTTCTTTCAAGGCGACTTCTTTCCATGAAGGAATATTTTGCACATCATAAACAATTCCTGTTATTGGATCTACAACAGCGGGAACACCAATGCCAATGGCGGTTACATCCGAATTAATAACTCGGTCGATTGCCATGAAAAGCGAATTGAGAATTTCCTCTTTGGTCGAATTTATATTGACACCGCTAAAAGTTTGTGCTACAATTGTACTGTTTTCGACCCGGCCAACTTTTAGGTTTGTACCTCCTATGTCAATTCCTAGTAATATACTATCCATAATTATGAGTCCGATTTTTTTAAACTTATTGTTTTATTGTTTACCAATGGAGAAGCCCAAAAACCAATTGATAATACAAAAACCATTGGAATTAATAGAAAGTAAAGTCCTGTTTTTAAGGTTGTTAATTCTCCAATCCAACCAATTATAAACGGAATAACAGCAGCGCCAGCAATGCCGGTACACAAAATTCCTGATAAAGAACCGTGATGGCTACTCACAGAATTTAATGCCAAAGAAAAGATTATTGACCACATCACCGATATGAAAAAACCAACCATTGGGAAACAAATTAAGGCAACTTTGGCACTTCCATTTAATGCAAAAAGCAAAGTGGTTATAGCCGCAATTGATGCTATTATTAAAAGCTTTCGACTATCCATTATTTTCAGTAAAACCAATCCTAATAAACAGCCAACAGTTAGCATTGCCCAAAAATAAGCAACAGTGTCTGCCCCAACTATTTTCTCGTCGAAACCATGATATTGCTTTAAAAATTGTGAAATCCAATTGCCTATTCCTTGTTCGATTCCGGTGTAGCAAAAAATGGAAATAAAGAAAAGAAGCGTCCATTTGTTTTTTAAGAGACTCCAATATGAATTGGAATCACCCGCTTTTTCATCTTCATTTTTTTCGAAATCTGGATATTTTGTTAGTAAAACTACCAGAAGTAAAGCAAAGGAAATCAATGAAAAAACTACATATAAGGAAACCCATGGAAGATTTTCCGGAACTAATCCTCTCAATGTGTGAGCTATACTATTTTTGTCAATGTTTTTTCCTGCTATATTTTGATATAAATACGGACTTGTAAATGAAGCTAGGCCAAAAACCACTTGTGCCAAAACAGAGTTAAATGCAAAATGTTCTTCGCCACCGGCTACTCGCAACATTGGGTTAATAACCACTTGCAAAACCGCCATGCAACAGCCTAAACTAAAAAGAGTCACGCTAAAAACAGCATAACCTGGGAAAACAACAAAAAGTAAGGAGGCAATCATCATCACAAAAAGTGAGATAGATAATAATGTTTTGTTGCTATATTTTTCGGACAGGAAACCAGCTGGAATCGACATGACGCCATAGGCAATAAAAAACGAGAAAGGCAGCAAACCAGTTAGCGTTAAACTCAGATCGAAACTAGTTTTAACATCTACAATTATTGAGTTCAGAATGTTGGTAATAAAAGAAATTACGAAAAAAATCAACATTACCAAGGCGATAATCGAGTAATAAATTTTGTGTTCCGATGCGTTTTTTTTCATATTTTTTTTGAATTTATGGTTTTCCAAAAACACCTTTTTCGATGAATTATTTATTTCGAAATGCATCATCAGAGTATGCAATAATACCATATCTTCTCGATTTTAAATACTGCTTCTGCGTATTTTTATATACGAATTGCGCAAGAATACAGTGTGGATAATTTTGGTTTAACAAGATTTAGCCGTTTCAAAACAGACTTTTTGTACAAGATTATCTAGAATTCAATAATTATGATAACTTAGCAATAGAAAACCCTTGTTTTCAACCTTAAGTTGAATGAATAGGTTTTCGTAAGTTTCAAAATTTCATCTCAGTTTTTCATTAAAATAGTCCTATGTCATTATTTCTAACTTTATTTTTAGTGGTTTTTGCCTTAATAGTTTTAATATCACTGTTTAAAATTAACCCGTTTATCTCATTTCTAATTGTTTCGATTATTGCAGGACTTGCACTTGGGATTCCCTATTCGAAAATTACGGCTGCCGTGCAAAAAGGGATTGGCGACATGATGGCTTCCATTGTAATTGTTATTTGTTTAGGTGCAATGATTGGAAAATTAGTTGCCGAAAGTGGCGCGGCAAAGGTGATTGCGGAACGTATTATTCAACTTTTTGGAGTAAAATATATTCAATGGGGAATGCTCCTTACGGGATTTATAATTGGAATTCCTCTTTTTTATAACATTGGATTTGTACTTGTGATTCCAATAATTTTTTCGCTGGTGTACCAATATAAAATTTCACCAATGCTGGTTGGGCTTCCCATGTTGGCTTCTTTATCGGCTGCTCATGCTTTTTTGCCACCGCATCCATCACCAGTTGCATTGATTGCTGTTTTTAACGCCGATATGGGCAAAACTTTATTCTTGGGAATTCTTTGCGCAATACCTTCCATCATTATTGCGGGGCCTTTATTTTCGAAAACGATAAAAAATATTGGAAATAACAATGACGAAACGCTTTATAAACAAGAAGTTATTTCGTCGCAATCTCCATCGGTAATTATAAGTTTTGTAGCTGCTTTAATGCCGGTTGGAATTATTTCTTTTGCCCATATTCTTCCTTATTTCTTTTCGAAAGAATCTGAAATAACAAGTATTTGTACAACAATTGGCGATCCTACAATTGTGATGATTTTGTCCTTAATTACCAGTACTTATTTGTTAGGAATCCGATTAGGAAAATCAATTAAGGAATTGATGGGAATTTATGAAAATGCCATCAAGGAAATATTTATGATCTTGTTAATTATTGGCGGTTCGGGAGCTTTAAAAGAGGTTTTGATACAAAGTGGAGCAGGAGATCAAATCGCTGTTTTTTTCGAACATGTCAATATTCATCCACTACTTTTGGCATGGTTAATTGCGGCAACTATAAGAGTTTGTTTGGGTTCTGCCACGGTTGCAGGATTGACTACCGCAGGAATTGTAGCTCCCATGATGCAACATATTCAGGTTGATACAAGTTTAATGGTTTTGGCAATTGGCGCCGGAAGCATTATGTTTTCGCACGTGAATGATTCGGGTTTTTGGCTTTTTAAAGAATATTTCAAGCTTTCGATAAAAGACACTTTTCGAACATGGACTTTGATGGAATCCCTTTTGTCGGTTGTTGGAATAATTTGCGTAATGATCTTAAATTACGTTCTTCCAATGCTATAATTTACAGTTTAAAAAGCGTAATTATTGAACCCAATGATGATGAAAAAACTGCGTTGGGTCGGCATCAATTCGTTGAAAAGTATGTGCTCCAAAATAATCTCTTTGGGCTTGAATAAGATTTGCGCCTGATTTTTCGGTCGTTAAACCATTCAGAAAATTAATCGATTCGCTCAAGCATGGCACCGCAATTCCTGCTTGGATGGCTGTGGCAACCACGGAAGAAAGAGCGGGTTTCAATTTAATAATTTGAGGAATCAAGGTTTTTGAAACCAGAATGTTTTTTTCTTCCTTTAAAATTTGAACCAATTTTTGCATTAAAGTAGATCGAATAATACATCCATTTGTCCAAATTCGGGCGACTTCGCTAAGATTAATATCCCAATTGTGTTTTTTTGAAATCCCTTCGATTAGCCAAAATCCCTGAAAATGGTTGATAATTCGTGCCAGTTCATAAGCGGCTCTTAGTTGTTCAAAATCGATTTCAATGCTACTTTTTTCGGAATAAATGGCACTCATTTGGGTTCTAAGATCTTTAAACGAAGACAAATATCTAGCGTACAAAGCACTCGCAATCAAGGTCGCAGGAATTCCTTCTTTGGTGATTTCGACAGTGGTCCAATTTCCCGTTCCTTTGCTATTTGCGACGTCAACAATTGCATCAATAATCCAGTTTTGATTCTCTTTTTCTTTCAAAATAGCAATCGTAATATCGAGCAAGTAACTATCGACTTGGTTGTTTTTCCATGCGGAAAGTAGGTTGGAAATTTCTTCCGGATTTTTTCCTGACGAAACGCCAATTTGATAGATTTCAGCCAAAAGTTGCATCTCGGCATATTCAATTCCGTTGTGAACCATTTTCACAAAATGGCCGCTTCCTTCTTCGCCAATATAGGCGCAACACGGATTTCCATCGGCGTCTTTTGCCGCAATTGCATTAAGAATGGGCGCTACAATTTCGTAGGCTTCTAGAGAACCACTCGGCATAAGTGACGGACCCTTTAAGGCGCCTTCTTCACCGCCCGAAATTCCACAACCTATAAAATGAATTCCTTTTGTGACCAAATGACGATTTCTAACATTGGTATCTTGGTAAAACGAATTGCCAGCATCAATTATAACATCATTTGGGTCTAATAAATCTTCCAATTCATGAATCATTTGGTCTGTTGCTTCTCCCGCAGGAATCATCAGAATTATTTTTTTGGGACTTTGCAGCGATTTTAGAAAGACTGATAAATTATCAAAAGCTTGTGTGTTGGCTAATTCTTCGAATTCAGATTTAAATTTCACTGCGATATTTTCCTCTTTACCATCAATATGTCTATTAAACATAGAAAGACTAAATCCTTTGGAAACAATATTTCTAGACAGACTTTTTCCCATTACACCGAGGCCGATTAATCCAATTTCGGATTTATTAAAAAATTCGTTTTCTATTTTTGAAACAATTTGTTCTGGATTTTGCATGATGGATAATGTATATGCGTTTTGTGGATTTTCTAATGTCTCAAACTGGGATTTTAGAAGACTTGATGGTATAAAATGATTTTTTCTTGATTCTAATCGGAACAGAATTTCGGAATAACTTCCTTGAAGGAAAACGAATTTTATTGAATTTGAAACTTCCCGAGAAAGGATTTTCCTGTAGCTTTCTTTTAAACTCGAACAAGCAATAATGCAGCCGTTTTCGTTCTCGTTTTCTTTGATTAACGCATTTAATTGCAAAAGCCATCCCTTGCGATCTTCATCATTGAGTGGTTTTCCGGAAGCCATTTTCTCAACATTTTCTCTCGAATGAAAGTCATCTCCATCAAAAAACGGAATTTGGATTTTTTCTGCCAATAGTTTGCCAATGGTACTTTTGCCAGATCCCGAAACCCCCATAATTACTATTGCTTTGTTTTTATTTATTGCGTTCATTCTAGTTTACTATATTTTATGGGATCCATTTTTGATTTGCAGCCAGAAGTAAATGTATTGTTATTTTGTTATTCATCAAAATATTTATGAAAGCCCACAAAATCAATTTTTAGGTTTAGAAAATAATCAAAAGGATTTTTTGTGAAAAACGATTCTAGTATTGTATAATATTCAATTGTATAATTTAGAATTTTAGTTATTTTTACATACTTCTAAGCCAAACAAAATGAGCAAATTTTCGACAATTATTATCCTGCTATTTTTTTCAATTTTTACTTTTGGACAGGCAAATACTGATTTATTGTTGAAAAATTTAGATCAGACCATTAATGAATATGAGTTTTATTTAAATCGAAAAGAGATTAAAATAAACACAATCAAAAGCCTCTTAAAACACAGTTCTTCAGCTATTCAGAAACAGGCTATTTATGGCAATTTATATTCAGAATATAAATCCTATCAGTCTGATTCTGCATTAGTTTACGCAAGGAAAAGTTTAGAAATTTCCCGTAAAATTAATAATCCAGAAAAAATCAATCTTGCAACATTAAACGTTGCCTCCATAATGGCGACTTTAGGAATGTATAAGGAATCTATTGATATGCTGGAAACTGTCGATGTCAAATTAACGCCAAATATTAAAGGAACTTACTATTGGACGAATCGAATTGTATATGGTAATCTGACGGATTATGCGACTTCAAGCCAAGAAAAAAACAACTATAATTTATTGTCAAAACAATATAGAGATTCGGCAATAGCCTATTTTTCTAATGAATCTCGATTATTTTGTATCGCCAAATCGGATCAATTAATGGAGCATAATCAGTTAGATCAAGCCATTAAATTGTTAGAAAAATTCTTTTCGAAAACTCCAAGTCAAGATCCTGATAAGGCGGTAATTGCTTATATAATTTCGGAAGTGTATCAATTAAAAAAAGACAAAGAACAAGAAAAAAAATGGTTGATAATCTCTGCAATTTCCGATTTGCAATTGGTAAAAAAAGAAAATATTTCCTTGCGTAAATTGGCTTTCATTATGTACGAACAAGGCGAAATTGACAGCGCTTACAAGTATATAAAAAGATCATTAGAAGATGCTCTTTTTTGCAATGCTAAACTGAGAACCTACGAAATATCGAAGATGTTGCCAATTATTAATGAAGCCTATCAACACAAAAACGAAACTATCCGGAAGCAACTTATTCTTTTTTTAATAAGTGCTGGTGTACTTTTATTCTTTTTATTGGGAGCATTATTGCTGCTTTTTAAACAAATGAAAAAATTGGCGAATGCCCAAAAAGCAATTAGTTTAGCCAATACGAAACTATCGGAATTGAACAAAGAATTAAACGCAATTAACGAAAGGCTAAACCATACGAATACAACCCTTGCCGAAGCGAGTTTGTTGAAAGAAATTTATATTGGTCGCTACATGGATCAATGTTCGGATTATATTGCGAAACTGGACGAATACGGTCGCAAACTTAGCGTGATGGCAACTGCCGGAAAAATGAACGAATTGATAAAAATGGTCAAATCAAATGTCCATATCGAAAAGGAATTAAAAGAATTTTATACTAATTTCGATCAGACCTTTTTGCAATTATTTCCCAATTTTATTGAGGAGTTTTCGAAGTTGATTGTAGACAAAGAAGTGCTTCATTTGAAGCAAGGCGAACTCTTAAATACGGAATTACGAATTTTTGCGCTCATCCGATTAGGGATAAAAGACAGTACAAAAATTGCTGAATTTTTGCGTTATTCGGTTTCTACGATTTACAATTATCGTTCCCAATTAAAAAATAAATCTTTAGGACCTCGGGAAGAATTTGAATCTAAAGTGATGTTGATAGGAACTTCTAATAAAAATTAGCACCACTTTTTTAAAGCCTAAAAATAAATTAAAATATTGATTTTAAACACTTTAAAAATAAATATATCTACTTTTTTATTCTTGTGAAATTATTTTGAAAGAAAAGAATCTATATTTACTCTTTCAAATAAATCGATTTCGGTTTCAAAAATAATTAACTAAAAAAACCAAAATGAAAGTAGCATTATCAAAAGGAAAATTCATTGCATTGTTTTGCTTTGGATTATTAGTATCAAACGTAACTATGGCACAAGAAACTAAGGCTTCGACCGATAGAAAGTGGTGGAAGGAAGCGGTCGTTTACCAAATTTATCCACGAAGTTTCAAGGATACAGATGGTGATGGAGTTGGGGATTTAAAAGGAATAATTTCTAAATTGGATTATATCAAAAGTTTAGGAATAGATGTGGTTTGGTTAAATCCTATTTATGGTTCTCCAAATGCAGATAATGGCTATGATATTTCGGATTATCAATCGATTATGAAGGAATTTGGAACCATGGAAGATTTTGACGCTTTGCTAAAAGGAATGCACGAAAGAGGGCTGAAATTGGTAATGGATTTAGTTGTTAATCACAGCTCTGATGAGCACAAATGGTTTCAAGAAAGTAGAAAATCAAGAGATAATCCGTACAGAGATTATTACCACTGGTGGCCTGCCGAAAAAGGAAAACCTGCTTTTCGCCCGGGAGCTTTTGAAGCCGATGGAAGCGGTTGGAGATATGATAAACAAACCGATTCTTACTACTTACATTATTTCAGTTACAAGCAACCCGATTTGAATTGGGAAAATCCAAAATTGCGTCAAGAAATATTCTCTATGATGAATTGGTGGTTCAAAAAAGGAATTGATGGTTTCCGTATGGATGTGATTCCGTTTATCGCAAAAGACACCACTTTTCCTGTAATTACACAAGAAGAATTAGATAAAAATTACCAAGGAAGATGGGATGTTTTTATGGCTAGTGGCCCCCATTTGCATGATTATTTAAAAGAAATGAACAAAGAAGTTTTGAGCAAATACGATTGTATGGCACTGGCAGAAGGAGCTGGAATGACATTGAAATCGGCTCACGATTTTGTAGATGCTGATAGGAAAGAGCTAGATATGGGCTATCATTTCGAAGGAACTAACTTGGGGTATGTTCCGGGTTATTTCAAGAAAATGGGCAAATATTCATTAGTAGATTTCAAAAAAACATATTCTGATTGGGATAATGTGTATGCCAAAAAAGGTTGGGGAACCATTTATTTAGGCAATCACGATCAGCCTAGAATGACTTCTCGCTGGGGGAATGATGCGCCAGAATTCAGAGTATTGTCTTCTAAAATGTTGACTACATTTTTGCTAACAATGGGCGGAACACCCTATTATTATAACGGTGATGAAATAGGAATGATTAATGCAAAATTCAATAAAATCGAAGATTATCGCGACATTGAAACTCTTGCCGAATATGAAAAGGTAAAAATTGCAGGTGGCGATTTGAATGAATTTATTGAAAACCAAAAAGTAGGTGGTGCCAGAGATAACGGAAGAACTCCTTTTCAATGGAATGCTTCTAAAAACGGTGGCTTTTCAACAGGTGAACCTTGGTTAAAAGTAAATGATAATCATACTTTTTTGAATGCTGAAGCGCAAGAAAAAGACCCGAATTCGAACTTGAATTATTTTAGAAAAATGACCAAATTAAGAAAATCAAATCTGGCTTTGGTTTATGGAAAATATACGCTTTTAGACCAAAATAATCCAAATGTGTATGCTTACACCAGAGAATTTGAAGGCAAAAAATTATTAGTTTTATTAAATTTCACTTCAAAATCGGCTTCTGTTACTACAGAAATCAACTTGAAAAACGCAAAAGTGCTGATTAATAACTATGCTACTGCATCAAAAAGTGCAGAACTTAGACCTTATGAAGCGAAAGTTTTAGAATTGAAATAATATTCATAATGAAGTTATTGTATAGAAAAAGCCAGTCTAATTAGACTGGCTTTTTATTGACACGATACTAGAAAGAGCGTAAGTTATAAACGGGTTATTTCGTTGTTACTATAATAACTCCATTGGCACCTTGAGAACCATAAATAGCAGCTTCAGCCCCTTTTAAGACACTTATTTTTTTTACATCCTTTGGATTAATATAATCAAGTGTTGTAACAATACCCCCGTCTACAACTAACAAAGGATCTAAACCAGAATTTACAGAATTAACACCCCTTATTAGTATTTGGTTTGTATTTGAAACAGATACACCAGCTATTTTTCCTCTTATCATGTCGTAAATATTGTTATATATTTGAATGTTTTTATCATTTGCATAGTCTAAATTAGTAGTATTAATTACCTTATATTTTTGATCTGATTTAGAATATACTACAGAAATTTTGCTTCCTTTTTTGATTTTTTTCGATTTCTCCGTTTCTAAAAAAATGAAATTCATCGAGGTTTCTTTATTAAATGGGGAAGATAATAAACCGTATTCGTCAGAGACAACATTAATTGTACTCACTTTTTCGGGAAGCTGAACTTCAAAATCACCCTCTTTATTAGTTTCAACTTTAGAATAGATAGAGTCTAAATATATTTTTGCCTTTGCTACGGGTTTATTTTTAAAATCAACAACCTTACCTTTTAGTTTGTTCTGGGCAAAGCCAAAAGCAACAAATAGTAAACAAATAGCGATTAGTGTTTTAGATATTTTCATAATTGGAATAATATATTTAAAATGAGGGAGTTAAATTATATATTTTTTTTCAAATAAACCCCTTTTTTTAAAATATTATTAATTCATTAGAATTGAAATGACTATGTCAATTTTTTAATTAATTCTCTTGACAAATAATGGAATTAAATTTAAGTAGATTGTACTTATTAATTTAAAAATAAATCAAAACAGGTAGGGTAATTTTACTTAGGGATGTTATATATCAATAAATGGCATTTTCTTTTGTGCAAGAAAATACAATAGGTCTATAAAAAGCAATTAAAAAAAATTGACATGTAACATTTTTACTTAATTTTTAACCTTTAATTTTTTAGAAAAATGAAAAAAAATCAAAAAACTCTAATTGCTTTCGCGCTTTCTTTAGTATTGTTTAGCTGTTCTAATAATGGAACCGGTTCGACTAGTGCGGGAGCTAGTACTGCTGCCTCAACGTATGAAGTGGTAGCTGCTTCAGCTTTACCAACTACTGTTTCATCTTATATTACCTCCAAGTATGCGGGTGCTACTACAACTCAAGTCAATTTGAATTCAAACGGAAGCTATGTTGCTTATGTTGCTCTACCAGCTGGGACAACACTTAAATCGAGTGCAACAGCGAAAACTTCTGGACTTATTGCTATATTAGATTTTACTGCTAAGGGAACTCTACTTTCTGCAAAAACGGATACTCCTATTCTTGTTCCTAATTTATTGCCCGCAATAACAACTTACATTACAACTAATTATGTTGGTGCTACTATAACATCGGCACATTCAGAATCTGACGGAAGTTTTGATGTTTTTATTACAGCTGCTGATGCAAGTAAAGTTAAATTAAATTTTGATGCTGCTGGTACTTTTGTATCTGCAAATACTTTTCAACCTAATGGGAATCATAAACACAGACACGATGGGAATCAAATTCCAGTTGCAATTGCTGATTTAGCGGCTAGTATTACTAGTTATATTTCGACAAATTATACAGGAGCTACAATTACTTCGGCTCATAAAGAGGGTGATAATAGTTTTGATGTTTTCATTACAACAGCCGCAGGAGCAAACTTAAACCTGAACTTTAGCGCTGCTGGTGATTTTGTTTCGGTTAGTTCTAACGGAAATAATCATTCGAATAATGAAACCCAAGTTCTTATTGCTGATTTATTACCTGCAATAACAACTTACATCACTACAACTTTCCCTGGAGCTACAATTGTATCCGCACAGAAAGATTGGAATGGAGGCTTCGAAGTGCATCTTACTACGGTTGCGGGAGTTAGATTAGAATTGAATTTTGATGCTACGGGAGTATTTATTGTAGGATCTGATTCTAATAATAATCATCCGCCATTAATGGTTCCGCTTATTATAAAAGACTTGATTAATACTATTAAAACTTATATAACCACAAATTATGCTGGAGCTACTGTAACTGGAGCTAATTTAGAATCGGATGGAAGTTATGATATTTTTATTACTTCAACTGCAGGAACTAAACTAAAACTAAATTTTAGTTCAACAGGTGTTTTTGTTAGTGTTACTAATGTTTAAGAGGATCCTATAAAATTCATTAAAAAAGACCATCAGCAATGATGGTCTTTTTTTATTCCTATTAAATCAAGTTTAAATATTGATTAATATTCGAAAACTTCATAACTCCAAGGCTTAATTTTTCTTTCTTTAGAATTTAAAATCTCCTCATTTTCTTTAAAAACGTTGTATGCTTTTCCTATTAAAGAATTATCAGTTATAGCTATAGACTGCTCTGTACTTGAAAAATTCAGAATCACTAGCACTTTTTTATTTCCTTTTTCTCTTACATAGGCATATATTACTTTTTCATCTCCAACAGCTATTTTTCTAAAAGAAGCATTCGCCGATAGCGCTTCATTTCTTTTTCTAAGATTAAGTAATGTTTTGTAGAATTTTTCTCTTTCGAAATTTTTAAAAGTAATTGGGTCTTTTTCGAAAAACTCCAAAGCTCTCAAAACAGGTTCTTCTTGCCCGCTGTAAATCAAAGGAATACTGTTTTTCATGGTTTGCGAAAACACCGCAAATGGTTCATGAATAACGCCAGGAAAAGTGCCAAAATCAGCATGATTCCAACTATTTTCATCATGATTGCTGGTAAAATACATTTGAATTGTATTTTCGGGATAAAGCTTTTCATTTTCCTTGTTAATACTATCCAAAGCAAGTGCTGATTTCTCCCCTTTGGCCACTTTTTCCATCATTTTGAACATGTGCCAAGGATATACCGCATCAAAACCACTTTTAGGAAGATAGGTACTATCACCTTCCGCAAGCATAAAAACATTTTTCATTTTTTTTAATTGCGGAATAGATTTCTGCCAAAAATTAGCAGGAACATTCCAAGCAACATCACATCTAAATCCGTCAATATCTGTGTTCTTAACCCAGAATTTCATGGCACCAACCATACTGTCTTGCATCACTGGATTTTTATAGTCTAATTGTCGAGTGTCAGCCCAATCAAAGGCAACAGCGGCTTTTCCATTCTTGTCTTTCACAAAAAAATCAGGATGTTCCGTTATCCAACGGTGGTCTGCACCAGTGTGATTGGGAACCCAATCTATCAAGACTTTCATTCCTTTTTCGTGAATAGATTTCACTATTTTCTTGAAATCCTCCATTGTTCCAAATTCAGGATTAATGGCGGTATAATCAGAAACGGCATAATAACTTCCTAAAGTTCCTTTTCGATCTAATTTGCTAATTGGATTAATCGGCATGAACCAAATCGTTTCTACTCCCATAGCTTTTAGTCGATCTAGATGTTTTGCAAACGCATTGAAAGTTCCTTCGGGAGTGTATTGGCGGACATTAACTTCATAGATGTTACCTTGCATAATCCAAGCTGGATGACCATTAATTTGACCTTTATCCGAGTTTGATAATTTATTGCTTCGACAACAAATCAAAGAAAAAGTCAAAACAAATAATAAAAAATAAAGAGATTTTTTTTTCATAATGAAAATATTTGGGGTTAAAACAGGTTACGAATTTGCTTTGCTAAATTTCATCAAAAATAGTTGATATTTTGATAAAATCAAAAAAGGCTATCATTTCTGATAGCCTTACTTTTTCTACTTTTATTTCACATACAAATGTCGGATAATTTCAGAGATAAGTCCTGTCCAACCGGTTTGATGATTAGCACCAAGACCTTTTCCGGTATCTCCATCAAAGTATTCGAAGAACAAATGATTTTGATTAAACTTGGAGTCTTTTTGGAACTTGTCATATTCTCCGTACATCGGAATTTTTTTATTGGAATCGGGAACAAAAATAGCTAACAAACGTTTCGAAACTTCATCTGCAGCAGCTTTGATTGTCATCATATTTCCTGAGTTAGTTGGGTATTCTACTTCGTAATCAGGACCGTAATAGTTAGAGAATTTTTCTAAGGAATCTAAAATCAGATAGTTCATCGGGAACCAAATAGGACCTCTCCAGTTTGAGTTTCCTCCAAACATATCGCCTGTAGCTTCGGCAGGAGTGTAGTCTACTTGAATGGTTCCTCCTTCATAATTAAACTTATACGGATTTTCTTTATGGTATTTTGACAAGGAACGTATGCCATAATCAGATAAAAATTCAGTTTCATCAAACATGCGTTTCATAATCATTTTCATTCGGTGTCCTCTCAAAATCGCAAGCAAACGCGTTTCGCCAGTTCCGGGATTATCCCAGCTCGAAACTAAACTTGCTAAGTCAGGGCGGTTATTCAGAACCCATTCTACGCGACGTTTAAAATCGGGTAGTTTTTCTAATAATTCTGGCGTTATAACTTCAACAGCAAACAAAGGAATTAATCCTACCATCGAACGGACTTTGAGTAGTTCGGCATCTCCATTTTCTTTGTGAAGCATATCGTAGTAAAACTGATCGTCTTCGTCCCAAAGATTCAATTTATCACCACCAATAGCTTGCATAGCGCCTGCAATATGCAAATAATGCTCGAAAAATTTAGAAGCCATATCTTGGTAAACCGGATTTTCGATAGCAATTTCACAAGCAATTCGCAACATGTTTAAACTGTACATCGCCATCCAACCTGTTCCATCCGCTTGTTCTAAATGACCTCCTGTAGGTAAATCAGCAGAACGATCGAATACTCCAATGTTATCCATTCCGAGGAATCCTCCACCAAAAATATTATTTCCACCTTCGTCTTTCAAATTTACCCACCAAGTAAAGTTGAGTAACAATTTATGAAAAATGCGTTCTAAGAAAGCGATATCTCCTTTTCCGCCATTCATTTCTTTGTCAATCTCGTATACTTTCCAGGTTGCCCAAGCATGTACGGGAGGATTTACATCAGAAAATGACCATTCGTAAGCTGGAATTTGACCATTGGGATGCATGTAATATTCTCTTAAAATAACCGACAATTGTCTTTTGGCAAAATCAGGATCTAATCGAGCCAAAGGCAAAGTGTGAAAAGCCAAATCCCAAGCCGCAAACCAAGGATATTCCCATTTGTCGGGCATCGAGATAATATTGGCAGTATAAAGGTGTTTCCAAGCGTTGTTTCTTCCCTTTTTTCTTTCTTCATCCGGTTTGGGCATTGATGGATCTCCTTTGGTCCATTCAAAAACATTGTAATAATACCATTGTTTTGTCCAAAGCATTCCTGCATAGGATTGACGCTGAATTGATTTCAGATTTTCATCCTCGATTCCTTTTTGAAGTGTGGCATAAAATTCGTCCGCTTCTATTTTACGTTTTTCAAAAATGGCATCAAAATCTTCAAAAGCATTAGTTGGAGTTTTATTGGTAAAACGTAATCTAAATACTTTTTTTCCGTTTCCTGGAATGATTTCGGTATATTTTGCCGAAGCTTTGGTTCCAATATGATTTGGGTTTACGGCTTCTGTATCTTCATTTACAATATAATCATTGATACCATCTTTTGTATAAGTCGTAAGATTAGGAGAATTATGTAATTTCTCGTAATTGGTTTCATTATCGCAAAACAAAAACTCATCCGCATTTTCTGCATACAATTTGAAACGACCCACCACTTGGTGATTTACCTCAATATGCGAATTTCCAATTCCGGTTAAAATGGGTTTGTATTTATATTTTTCATATCCCCAACACCAAGTATTCCGAAACCAAACTGTTGGTAAAACAGTAATTGGCGCCGCAATTTTTGATCGGTTTTCAACAGTTACTTTGATAAAAATATCTTGCTCATCTGCTTTGGCATATTCCATAGAAATGTCAAAATAGGCATCTTTATCAAAAATTCCGGTATCTAGTAACTCATATTCTGGTTCTAATCGAGAGCGTTTTCTGCTTTCATCTACCAATTTTTTATAAGGAAAAGCACCTTGCGGATACTTATAGAGCATTTTTTGGTAGGAATGAGTAGGTGTTGAATCTTGGTAAAAATAGATTTCTTTTACATCTTCTCCATGATTAGATTCCCCAGGGGTTAAACCAAAAAAGCGCTCTTTTAGAATATGGTCTTTATGATTCCAAAAAGCAAAAGCAAAACAAATGTGTTGTTTATTATCCGAAATCCCACCAATTCCTTCTTCTCCCCAGCGATAGGCTTTAGAACGAGCCATATCATGAGTGATATTATTCCAAGCATCTCCATTTTTTGAGTAATCTTCTCGAACTGTTCCCCACTGACGTTCCGATAAGTATGGTCCCCATTTTTTCCAACCCTTATTATCCTTTCTTAATTGTAAACGTAATCTTTCGGCACTTATATCTGACATATTAACAACTTTATTTCTAAATATTCTGTTTCGCAATTTATATAAATGCGCTTTAATAACATCTAATTATTCTGCAAAAATCAGCTATATTTTATTGTAAATACCCAATTTATACTACTTTTTTTGTTAAACCTGATATTTTGTTTTTTATAGAACACGCTATAAATTTTAGTTTTTTTTTCAAAAGTTAGCAATTGATTTAGTTTTCAGCAAAATAAAAATGAGGCCTTCGTATTGAAGACCTCATTTTTATTTATTTTCTTAAAAAGTAAATTAATCCTCATGTTTCGGTTATAATACATTTAAAATATACTTTAAATCGGCAAAAGTTGTTATTATATTTTTATATAAATTTTGTTTCTATTCAAAAAATAACCCACTATCCAGCAAGAAAGCATAATAGAGACAGCAAATCCCAAAGATCCTACATAACCTCCAAGGGATGAAATAAAAATAGTCTCAGCAATCCAGCTATAGGCAGGAGTTCCTTTAATTGTAAGGAGATAAAGCGTAGTAACAAGTAGCTCTGAAAGCAGATAAATAAACAATGGGTTTTTGCCAAGTATTTCGAAAAAATAAGCCCATTTTGTTTTTTTCAAAATATCCAAAACATAGACTAAAACCGAAAGAATAATAAGGTCCAGACCAATTGTAATTAAAACAAAAGAGCTTGTCCAAAGTTTTTTATTAATTGGGAAAAACAAGTCCCAACCTAATGCAACGATTATTAGTAGGACGCCAAGAACGGTCATACGAGCAATAGTTTTATAATTCTGGCCACTTTTTTGAAGAAATGAACCCGCTAAATAACCTCCAATTATATTTACAATTGCAGGCAGTGTACTTAGCAAACCTTCAGGATCAAAAGCTATTCCGTTACCATGGTACATATGGCTTTCGCCAATTAGCCAAGTATCTAATTTTAAAACAGCATTACCTGCAAGGGTCAAATCTCCAAATGCAAGTAGTACTAATTGATAGGAAATAAGAGCAAAAACACTGAAAATTATTGCACCTTTAGTCTTGCAAAACCGCAACACAATGGAAGCAAATAAATAGCATAAAGCAATTCTTTGAAGCACACCAAATATTCGGGTATCACTTAAATTCTTAAGTCCACCATTTTCAAAAAATGGAAACCAATACATTAGAAAGCCCAATAAAAATATAATTAAAGTTCGCTTTATAACTTTCGAAAAAAATGTTTTATTGGATAAAGTTTCATATTTGGGCATACTAAAACTCATTGAATTACCCACGATGAAAAGGAATGTAGGAAAAACCAAATCGGTTAATGTAAAACCGTGCCATTTGGCGTGCAATAATGGTGCAAAAGTAGTTGCTTCTTTTCCGGGAGAATTTACAATTATCATTAAGGCTATGTCTAGACCTCTAAAAACATCTAATGATAAATACCGTTTTTTAAGTTGATTCACAGTGCTATTATTTATTGAAAAGTGATTTCTTTTCAGTGATACAAAATACTTTTTTCTACAATTCTACTTTTTTTGTCTTTCCGGATATACGGCTTTTTTCAGCTGTAAACCCAATAATATGACTTTCAACAGAGACATCGATTGATGAAGAAAGTAACCCTGAATTTTGTTGCGAAACTGCTTTTACCCAATCTGAAACTAAATTCCAATCGCCGCCACCATGAGCATCACTGGTAAGCTTCCATTCGGTCTTTTCTCCAGTTAGAAAATTAGTATAGGTAAATTGCGACATGTCCCCAACAATGTCTCCATGACTTCCCATTATGCGGGTACGTCTGCCTTCATAGGAAGTAAAAGCTTCCATACTAAATGCCGCTGTAACTCCATTAGAAAATTGAAGATTGGTAGTATAATGATCGGGTTGGTCATTATCCATTTGGTATACACAACGCCCGTAATTAGTGTTTTTTAGACGATCTAAAATGAATTCTCCTTGTTTGTCTACTTCTTCTGGCAGATCAAAAACATAAGTACGTTGTCTATCACGATAGTAAATTTTCAAAGCACTGTAAGGACATTCTTTTTCAATAGTACATCCATCCATGCAACGAGGGGTGGCTCCTGCTGGTTTATTTTCTATTTTAAACCACTTTAAATTACCAAAAGCTGCTATTTTTTCGCAAGAACTGCCTATCATCCATCGCAAAATATCAAGGTCATGGCAGGATTTCGCAAGAATTATTGGTGTTGTTTCTTTGCTGTTATGCCAATTTCCGCGCACATAACTATGCGACATGTGTATATGTTGTATGGGTTCTAAATGTTGAATACTGATAAGTTCGCCAATACTGCCATTATTTATAAGTTCCCGTAATTTAATGAAATAAGGAGAATACCTCAACACATGGCAAACGGCTACTACACGGTTTGTTTTTTTTGCCAAAGCTAAAATGGCTCTACATTCTTTTTCGGTGGGAGCTATTGGTTTTTCTAGTAAGATATCATATCCCATGGCAAGTGCTTTCATACAAGGACCAAAATGCAAATTGTCGGGTGTAGAAATGATAATTGCATCAGCAAATTTGGCTCTTTCAAAAACATCTTCCCAAGTTACAAAACTATTTTCAACTGGAATATTATGTCTTTGGCAATAGCGCTTATTTCTGATTTTATTAGGATCAGCAACACCAACGATTTTCAAATGATCTGGATATTTTGCAGCATATTCGCCATAGACATTTCCACGATTACCAGCTCCTAAAGTTATTGCTGTAACAGGTTTGTCTGGTGCTGGATTTTTTTCGGAATTGGGAAGATGCAAACGCAGGTTGGTTTCAGCAAATCCGTGTAAAGGCAAAGTTAATAATCCTCCAGTTGCAAGCCCTAAGGTTTTAAGTAGATCTCTTCTAGAAAGTTCTTTTCCCATATTAAATAACTTTTAATTTATAAATTCAATTCTTTTTTGTCCAATACAATAAAACTATAATTTTTTCAAAAACACATACTACTTATTTTTAAGGTGCATATCTATTAATTATAATCTTAATTTATTGTATAAAATTGGCGCTATTTAAAATCAAATATAAACATTTTTGTTATTGGTTGATTTAAAAATTTTTTTGACATTTCTGAAATTCTGA
The DNA here is from genome assembly GCA_947373225.1 of Flavobacteriaceae bacterium. Lineage (GTDB taxonomy): Bacteria > Bacteroidota > Bacteroidia > Flavobacteriales > Flavobacteriaceae > Flavobacterium. The sequence continues at coordinate 23,818 of CANBWX010000039.1, forward strand.
TTTTGTAAAACAAAAAAGAGTTTACAGCTATGTAAACTCTTTTTAAGTAGCCCCGTCGAGAATCGAACTCGAATCAAAAGTTTAGGAAACTCCCATTCTATCCGTTGAACTACAGGGCTAAAACCAAAAAAG
>CANBWX010000040.1 GCA_947373225.1 Flavobacteriaceae bacterium
GCTACTACTTCATCACGAAATGGAAATAATAGCTTTGGTCCAAGACGCCCCAATCAAAATAATGATAGACGTTCTAATAGATAAATTGTTTTTCAGGAGCACACGATTTTCGTTTCTTTAGAACTATATCCCGCTTTACGTTGCAATCTCCCGAAGAAAAATCGGGAGGATTTCCACTGCAATCGGGACTAGAATTCACGATTATTTTTCTTTCTTTCCAGTTTTGTCATTCCGTAGGAATCTCCAAAAAATAGATTCCTACGGAATGACAAATTGCTGTGAAAAAAAATTAGGCATTCCTACTATTTATTACCACAAAATCTTCAATAAAAAATCGTTAATCAAAAATTACAATTTCTACCCCAACCAACCATCACGATCTAAACTCCTGTACTGAATCGCTTCGGCAATATGGGATGAAATAACCTTGGGAGCGGCTTCTAAATCAGCGATTGTTCGGGCTACTTTCAGAATTCTGTCATAGGCTCGAGCCGAAAGATTCAATCTTTCCATAGCCGTTTTCAGCAATTGTTTCGATGTATCGTCAAGCGGACAATATTCACGAATGTGTTTGGTATTCATTTGTGCATTGTAATGGATGTTTTCCATTTGGGCGAAACGCTCTGTTTGGATTTCGCGGGCAGCGGTAACACGTTTCCGAATATCGACACTACTTTCTGCTTTTTGGTCTTCGGATAATTTTTCGAAAGGAACTGGTGTAACTTCAATATGAATGTCGATTCGGTCTAATAAAGGTCCCGAAATCTTGCTTAAATAACGTTGCATTTCGTGTGGCGAAGAAGTTTGCGGAGAATCCGGATCGTTAAAAAAACCACTCGGACTCGGATTCATACTCGCCACCAACATAAATGACGATGGATAGGTTACCGTAAACTTAGCTCGCGAAATCGTAACTTCCCGATCTTCCAGCGGCTGGCGCATTACTTCGAGAACATCACGCTTAAATTCGGGTAATTCATCCAGAAACAAAACACCATTATGCGCCATCGAAATTTCGCCCGGTTGCGGATAACTCCCTCCTCCTACAAGTGCCACATTCGAAATCGTGTGGTGCGGACTTCTAAAAGGTCTTTGATTCATTAATCCAGCTTCTTTTAATTTCCCCGCAACACTGTGAATTTTTGTAGTTTCGAGCGCTTCTCGCAAAGTCATAGGCGGTAAAATACTGGGTAATCTTTTGGCAAGCATTGTTTTCCCTGAGCCAGGAGGTCCAATAAGAATTATATTATGACCGCCAGCAGCGGCAATTTCCATACAACGTTTAATGCTTTCTTGACCTTTTACATCACTAAAATCGAATTCTGGAAAGTCTAGGGTTTTATAAAATTCGGCTCTGGTATCTATTATTGTAGGTTCTAATGTTCCTTTTCCTTCGAGAAAATCAATAACTTCTTGAATGTTTTCGACACCATAAACATTTACTCCAGCTACAATTGCCGCTTCTTTCACGTTTTGTTTAGGGAGGAAAAAACCTTTAAAACCTTCTTCTTTGGCTTTTATGGCAATGGGTAAAGCACCACGAATGGGCTGCAAACCGCCATCGAGTGATAATTCGCCCATAATAATATATTGGTCAACTTCGTCTGCTTTGATTTGGGCGGAAGCCACAAGAATACCAATTGCCAATGTCAAATCATAAGCAGAACCTTCTTTTCGTAAATCGGCGGGAGCCATATTGATGGTGATTTTCTTGCCTGGCATCGAATAACCGTTATTTTTGAGCGCAGCAGCAATTCGATAGCTGCTCTCTTTTATGGCATTGTCTGGCAAACCAACCAAATGATAACCAATTCCCTTGTCCATGTTAACTTCGACCGTAATTGTTGTGGCTTCAACACCAAAAACGGCGCTTCCAAATACTTTTACTAACATATTTTAAAAATAAAAATCTAAAATTAGTAAAAATTTACTTTCAAAACTAAATATACCTCTCCTTTTAGTTTGTAAACCAATATTTATTAATTTACTTTGATATAAATTAAGCGTTTTCAAACCCTATTTACCTCCCAATGAAAGTAATTATTCGAACATTCAAACTTCAATTAAAACATACTTTTACGATTTCAAGAAGAGCTTACAATTCTCAACCTACGTTAATAGTTGAATTGCAAAGTGAAGGTTATTCAGGCTTTGGCGAAGCAACATCAAATCCATACTATAATATTACGGTAGATTCGATGCGAGAAAATCTAGAAAAAATAATTCCTATTATCAAAAGTATTACTAATGAAACTCCAGAGGAATTTTGGAACATAGCCGATAAATTATTAAGAAATGACAGGTTTGCACTTTGTGCTTTAGATATTGCCTACAATGATTTGTATGCTCGAAAAAAAGAAAAAAAGCTTTATGAATTATGGGGATATTCAATTGATAAAAATCCAAAAACCGATTATACCATTGGCATAGACAGCATCGAAAAAATGGTTTCTAAAATGGAAGAATTGCCTTGGCCAATCTATAAAATTAAATTGGGTACCAAAGAAGACATCGCCATTGTTGCCGAATTAAGGAAACACACCAATGCCATTTTCAGAATCGACGCAAACTGTGGTTGGACGGTTTCCGAAACTATAAATAACGCCATCGAATTAAAAAAACTGGGGGTCGAATTCTTGGAACAGCCTTTGAAAGCCGACGATTGTGAAGGTCACAAGGAAGTTTTTACACATTCGGTTTTACCAATAATTGCCGATGAAAGCTGTATTGTTGAAGAAGATGTGGTTAAATGTCACAATTATTTTCACGGTGTAAATATAAAATTGGTGAAATGCGGCGGATTAACGCCGGCAAGAAGAATGATTTCTGAAGCCAAAAAATTAGGAATGAAAACGATGGTAGGTTGCATGACCGAATCTTCGGTAGGAATTTCGGCAATTGCGCACTTATTACCGCAATTGGATTATGTAGATATGGATGGCACCTTATTACTTGCCAAAGATATTGCTACTGGAGTTACCATTAGTAATGGTATCGTTAAATATTCCGAATTAAACGGAACAGGCGTTCGCTTGATCTCCTAAAAATAGCATTACTAATTATACTCCATTTTCAGGATTACGAATTCAATATTGGTTTATTGAATGTGATCTTATAAATTCTACATTATATATAAAACACTCTATTAATCACAATAAGTTTTATAAACTATCTCATAATTGTTTTTTATTATTAAATTTTTTAAGAAAATTCAATAGAATTATCATTCTTTTAAGAGATTTAAAAATCAATTTAGAACAACTAATTCTTCTGTTAAACTGAAATTCCTTCAAATAAGCATTTTCAAATTACAAAATTAACATACTATTTTAATCTCTACCCATAAAATTATAGGGATAAAAATATTTATTTCGTAAAAATCACTCAATATACCCTATTTTTTTTGGGGCTTTGAAATGAATTTATACTTTTATCAAAAATTAAAACAAAAAAACAAGGTGAAAATTGTTTTTAGCTTTAAAAGTTATTAATCCATAAACAAACTATTTATGAAAAAAATTGAAGCAATTGTTAGAACATCAAAATTTGAAGATGTTAAAACAGAACTAAAAAAAATTGGGATAGATTTTTTCTCCTATTGGGAAGCTTCCGGCGTTGGAAACGAAATTACACGTGGACATCATAACTACCGAGGTACTGTATATGATACCCAGTATATTCCAAGAATATTAATTTCAATTGTCATGAAAGATGCCAATGTTGCAAAAACGGTCGACTGTATCGAAAAAGCAGCTTTTACTGGCGAAGTGGGTGACGGAATGATTTTTACGTATGCTATCGATGAATCTATTAGAATAAGCAACGGCGCAAGAGGAGAATCTTCTACCTCTGGTCCTGGGGACAAAATCTAAAAAATCAAATTATATATTAATTACAAAATAAAAAATTATGATAAGCAAAATAAGAATTTTAGTATTACTAATGATATTTTCGATAACAGCTACAAATGCTGTCGCACAAACTGATACCGTTGCTGCACCAGCAACTGCTACACCAACCGCTACAGAAGCAGCAGCACCAGCCGCAACTACAGCACCTACTGTAACAAAAACTCCAGATCCAAATGGAGCTTTAACTGGAGCAACTGCTGACATTACAGCTGTTAAGGCTGGAAAACCTACACCAACTGAAGTAACAGACCAAGTTGGTAAAAACAAAGTGAGTATCAACATGGTTTGGCTTTTGATTACTGGTTTCTTAGTATTCTTTATGCAAGCAGGTTTTGCACTTGTCGAAGCTGGATTAACAAGAGCTAAGAATGTGGCACACACAATGGCAATGAACTTATTTGTTTATCCGGCTGGTGTACTTGGTTTTTTCCTTTGCGGTTTTGCAATTATGTTTGGTGGCGTAGGTCCATTAGGAACTCTTGGAGGATTTGATGGTTTAAATCAAGAGTTTAGCATCAATCTTTTTGGTCACGCATTTGGTCTTTTCGGAACAAAAGGGTTTTGCCTAGATGGTGTTTATGATGTTGGAGTATTAGGATTTTTCCTTTTCCAAGTTGTATTTATGGACGCTGCCGCTACAATTCCTACTGGAGCAATGGCTGAAAGATGGAAATTTGCTTCATTCGCAATATCTGGTGTACTTGTAGGTGGATTAATCTACCCTATGTATGGTAACTGGGTATGGGGTGGTGGCTGGTTAGCTCAATTAGGGACTAACTTCGGATTAGGACATGGACACGTAGATTTCGCAGGTTCATCAGTAGTTCACCTTACAGGTGGTGTATTAGCCTTTGTTGGAGCAAGAATGATTGGAGCGAGATTAGGTAAATACAATAAAGATGGTTCACCAAACGCGATTCCTGGTCACAATATCCCAATGGCAGTTTTAGGAACATTAATACTTGCTTTCGGATGGTTTGGTTTTAATGCTGGTTCTACATTCGCAGGAACAGATTTAAGATTCGCAGTAGTTGCATTTAACACTATGCTAGCTTCATGTGGAGGAGCTTTAGCTTCAACTGTATGGATTTGGTTCGTAAGAGGAAACAAACCAGATGTTAGTATGATGTGTAATGGCTTACTTGCTGGTCTTGTGGCAATTACTGCAGGTTGTGCCTTTGTAACTCCATTTGGTGGATTAATTATCGGATTAATTTCAGGTATTTTAGTTGTAGAAGTTACCTTCTTAGTAGAAAGAAAATTCAGAATTGACGATCCAGTTGGAGCGATTGCAGTTCACGGAGCAAATGGTGTTTGGGGTGTTTTAGCCTTAGGTTTATTTGCAGATGGTAAATATGGAGATGGTTTAAATGGCGTAAAAGGAAATGTAACTGGTTTATTCTACGGTGGAGGAAGCGGACAACTTATCGCTGAATTTATTGGAGCAGCAACAAACATTGTATTTGTTGGTATTGCTGGTTTCTTAATGTTCAAATTATTAGACGCATTAGTAGGAAACAAAGTTTCTCAAGATGTTGAGCTTTATGGTTTAGATATTCCTGAAATGGGACTTGACGGTTACTCAGGTATAAAAATGGATAAAAATGCAGAAACCCCTTTATCAAAATAAGATTAACTAATTTTTAATTAACTATAAGCTGGCTCTAAAAAGCCAGCTTTTTTTTTATTTTTTTTATAATAAAATTAGACCAAACGTTCTCATTTTGTCAAATTCAAAAAATAATATCCAATTTTACTTCACCTTTAAATTTATTGGGGGTCAATATTGAAAAATTCACAAAAATTGCATTATAGTTACATTTTTTTAGGGGTAGATAATTCATTTTACATATTTTTGCCTAAAATTAAAAAAACAATAACAATGCGAAAGATTATTTTAAGTGTCATATTGATTACAATTTTGATATTAACCCTTTTTTCTAGTTTCTTTTTAACTGAAAACCCTATTCCAAAACTGGCTGTAAAATTTGATACCGGCGATACCGCTTGGATGATTGTAGCAACAGCATTAGTTTTGATAATGACACCTGGATTAGGTTTTTTCTACGGTGGAATGGTAGGTAAAAAAAATGTAATTAGTACCATGCTTCAAAGTTTTATGGCAATGATTATTGTTACAGTTCTTTGGGTTATTGTTGGATTCAGTCTTTCATTTGGATCTTCTATTGGAGGATTCATAGGTAATCCCGGCGATTTTTTCATGTTTAGAAATGTAGGTATTTCTAGTGCTTGGAGTGCTGCACCAACAATTCCTTTATTATTATTCGCTTTATTTCAAGCAAAATTTGCTATAATCACGCCTGCTTTAATAACAGGAGCTTTTGCAGAACGTATTCGTTTTTGGGCTTATTTATTATTCATGGTTTTCTTTATATTATTAGTATACGCTCCGTTATGTCACATGACTTGGCATCCAGAAGGAATTTTTGCTAAAATGGGTGTCTTAGATTTTGCTGGTGGAACCGTAGTACACATGAGTGCGGGTTGGGCAGCATTAGCTGGAGCCATGTTTTTAGGAAAAAGAAAAGGTCAAAAATCAAGTCCTGCTCGTATTACTTATGTATTATTAGGAACAGGTTTGTTATGGTTTGGTTGGTTCGGATTCAATGCTGGTTCATCATTAGCTGCAAACGGATTAGCCGTTCAGGCATTAGGCACAACTACTGTAGCTGCTGCCGGTGCTGGTATGGCATGGGTATTTCTAGATAAAATTTTAGGTCATAAACTTTCGGCTATGGGAGCCTGTATTGGTGCCGTAGTAGGTTTAGTAGCCATTACTCCTGCTGCAGGTTTTGTAAGTATTCCTAGTGCATTGTTCATAGGTATCTTCAGTAGTATTGTAAGTAATTTTATGGTAAGTAAATTTCCTAAAGGAAAAATTGATGATGCTCTAGATGTATTTGCTTGTCACGGAGTGGGTGGTATGACAGGAATGTTATTGACAGGTGTTTTTGCTTCGAAAGCAGTAAATGCTGCAGTTGTAGATCAAGGTTTAATCTTTGGCGAAACTAAACTTTTCATACACCAATCAATTGCTTTAGTTTTAGTATCGGCATTTGCATTTACTATGTCCTATTTCCTTTTCTTTATTGTAAATAAAATTACTCCTTTAAGAGTAAGTGAAGAAAAAGAAGAATTAGGATTGGATATTTCGCAACACGGAGAATATTTGTAAATCATTTTTCAAATAAATACAAACACTCTATAAATTCGTTTTTAGAGTGTTTTTTTTTGCATAAAATTAAAGCCCAACTGCCGCACTAATCCTAGCGATTGGGTTATAGCTTTTTTTCTTGTTTTGCCTGCTCTCGTTTATGGGCACAGAATGCAATTCTGCGCTAACTGCTAACGAGAAAATTTGCTGTATATCAGCGCGATCGGGGTTGGATATTTCGCAACACGGAGAATATTTGTAAATTCTCTTTTTATAAAAAATTGAAACACTCTAGAAATTCGTTTTTAGAGTGTTTTTTTTTGCCACCACTGACGCACCAATCCTAGCGATCGGGTTATAGCTTTTTTTCTTGTTTTGCCTGCTCTCGTTTATGGGCACAGAATGCAATTCTGCGCTAACTGCTAATGAGAAAATTTACTGTATATCAGCGCGATCGGGTTTTATTTCTGATAAATATAGCTTTTATTATTAAAATAAGAATAAAAATATAAAACAATATTGCTGCAAATATCGCATAAACATTAAGTACTAGTAATCCATAAACATGCAAATATCTTTGAATATATGGAAAAATTAATGCTATAATTACCAATATTGCAATATATTTTAACAAACTTAAAAAGAAATTTAACTTTATATTTATTAATGATTTATACATTAGTAATCCTATATAAACCATTAATGACATCTGTATTAATAATATTATATATGCCATTTTCCTTATTTAAATATGTTAAAAACATTACCATTTGGTATAGGACTGTTATTTATGAAAGATTTAATAAATTCGTTTGTTGATTTTTATAAACTACTATTTAACCCAGAATAAAATAGCCCGATCGCTCGGATATACAAATTCTACTCGTAGCAGATAGCGCAGAATTGCATTCTGTGCCCATTCCAATTGGAAAATAAAACAAATCTAACAAAATACTTTTAAAAATCCGAATCAAAATTATTTCTTAGATTCGGATTTTTTTTATTTTACAAACTTCGAAATTCCTGTTTTAAGCCAACTTTCATATTCATCAACGCTGGTATAACTCATTGTTGGCGTAGTTTCATTGAGACTATTTCCATTTAAATCTGTCAACACATACAAGGGTTGTGTATTGGTTTTGTATTTCGAAATCATAAAATCAGTCCACTTATCCCCTACCGTTATAATTTCTGAACCTGTGCTTTTTGAAGTAAATTGTTCGCTTTTTGGCAAATCCCGTTTATCGTCAACATATAAAGAAATCAGCACCACTTCATTGTTTAAAATCGACAAAACCCTTGGATCAGACCAAACATTATTTTCCATTTTTCTGCAATTTACGCAAGCAAATCCAGTAAAATCAAGCATTATAGGTTTGTTTACGCTTTTGGCATAAGCCAAACCTTTGTCATAATCATCAAAAACCATGATGCCGTGCGCTCCAAGTTTAGCTCCATTTGGCAAAACCGAAGTTGGTTTTTCACTTCTGGAACTTCCAAATCCCATTGGACTTTCGCTATATTCTATAGGCGGCGGAAAAGCATTGATAATCTTCAAAGGCGCGCCCCAAAGTCCCGGAATCATATAAACCGTGAACGTCAAAACCAATAATCCAAACAATAATCTTCCCACCGAAATATGGGTCATCGGACTATCGTGTGGCAAAGTGATTTTTCCAAATAAATAAAGTGCCAAAGTCCCAAAAACAGCAATCCATATTGCCAAGAAAACTTCTCTTTCGAGAAAATGCAATTGCAAAACCAAATCCGCATTCGATAAGAATTTGAAAGCTAAAGCCAATTCTAAAAATCCTAAAACTACTTTTACGGTATTAAGCCATCCACCTGATTTTGGTAAAGAATGCAACCAACCCGGAAACATAGCAAAAAGCATAAATGGCAAAGCCAAAGCTGATGAAAAGCCCAACATTCCCACTACAGGAGCAATTCCTCCTTTTGAAGCAGCTTGTACCAAAAGTGTTCCAACAATAGGTCCCGTACAAGAAAACGAAACAATTGCCAAGGCTAATGCCATAAATAAAATTCCGATAATTCCACCTCTATCTGCTTGACTATCTACTTTATTTGCCCAAGAATTAGGCAGCATTATTTCGAAAGCACCCAAAAATGAGGCTGCAAAAAAGATCAATAAAAGGAAGAAAATAAGATTAAACCAAACATCAGTCGATAAAGCATTCAACGCATCGGCACCAAAAATCCAAGTTACCAATAATCCTAATATCACATAAATTAATATAATCGAAACCCCGTAAATAATAGCGTTTTCAATTCCTTTTGCTTTCGATTTACTTTGTTTTGTAAAAAAACTTACCGTCATAGGAATCATCGGAAATACGCAAGGTGTAAGCAATGCGGCGAATCCTGATAAAAAAGCAATGAAAAATATAGACCATAAGCCTTTTTCGGTTGCTGGTTTTGTTGGGATAATTGCTGCTTTCTGTAATGGCGTTTCTGGTTTCTTGCTGATTGCTGTTTTTGGAATTGCTGCTTCAGCAACCATAGAATCAGTTTTCACCACTTTTTCGCCAACCTTTGCAATAGCAATCGCAGGAATTGTGAAGGTGAATTTCTTCTCTAAATTGATACAAGCATCTTTGCAAACTTGGTAATTTAGCGCCACTTCAACACTAGAATTTTTGGGATTCAGGATTGTGATTTCTTGTTGAATTTGAGCGGTATTTTTAAAAAAAGTTTCGTTTACCCCAAAAACATCGTTGAATTCGGTGGTGGTTTTTCCTTCTTTGGCTTTGCCAACTAAATTGAAATTCCCTTTCTGATTTTTGAAAATCACTTCCATCGGCAATGGTCCACCGTCTGGAGTAAATTGCGAATACATGTGCCAATCCTTATCTATAACTCCATTAAAAGTCAGCAAATAATTCTTGTCTGATTTTTTTTCGATTTTGGTTGTCCATTTTACTGGATCAAGAATTTGAGAATTTCCTTTGGCAAAAGCCAAAAAAGTCAAGAGCAGGAAAATAAATTTCTTCATTATTCTAATTGTATTTTAAGTGTCGTTTTTGTCGTGTTTTTAATTTTAAAACGCTCGTCTTGTCTTAATCCGACAATCCAAATAATCTGATTATCAGTACATAAAAGCCACGCATTTTCTTTTTCTATCAAAGATAATTTTTCGTCTTTAAAAAATTTACTCACTTTTTTGGATTTTCCATTCATTCCGAAAGGTTGAAAAATATCTCCCGTTTGCCAACGGCGTAATACCAATGGAAACCACAGTTTATCTTCATCGACAAATATAACTTCATTTGAAACATCTGAAAAATCATTTACCCTACTAAACGCAAGATTTATGGGAACTTTAACTTCTTTTTGGTTTTTATTAATAAAATATTCTTCATCTTCATCCTCAAAATTTATTGGATATAAAATTAGAAAATCTCGGTCTTTCAATAATTTAAATTCTTTCGAAAATACTTGTTTTCCGGATTGACTTTCTACCAAATCATAAATATCATCCCAAGCCGAAAAACCATATTCAACAAGCCAATGGTATAAATAAGACTTGTAATTGGGCAATTTTCTTAATTGATTTAAATCAAAATAGATTTTTTCTCCCTTTTCCTTCGCCACTTGCTGATAAACCATAATTGATGCGTCTTCGACCATCGTTTGGGATTCTTGTAAATGACTTTGTGTTTTATGAAAAGAGGAAAGTAAATCGGGATTTAATTCCTTCAAAATAGGAACTAAGTTATGCCGGATTTTATTCCGTAAGTATTTATCCGAAGCATTGCTGCTATCTTCCCGCCATTTGATATTATTTTGATTAGCATACTCCTCAATTTCTTGTCGAGAAAAAATTAAAAACGGACGAATTATTTTATCATTATGCGACGGAATTCCCGTCAAACCTTCTAATCCAGTTCCTCGAACGAGATGAATAATAAATGTTTCCAAATTATCATCTGCATGATGTGCAGTGAGAATATAGTCGTAGTTTTTGGTTTCCAACAATTCATAGAACCAGTTATAGCGCAACTCGCGAGCAGCAACTTGTGTCGAAAGTCTATAATCTTTGGAGAAAGCCTCGGTGTCGAATTGAGTTAAAAATAATTTTATTTTATTGATTTCGGAATAATCTTGGACAAAATTCTGATCTCCAAAACTTTCCATTCCACGAAGTTGAAAATTGCAATGTGCCATCGCAATTTCAAAATTCGATTTATGAAATAAATCGACCATAACCATGCTATCCAGTCCTCCGCTTGTTGCTAAAAGAAGCTTTTTATCGTTTAAAAAAGGAAAATTTTGATTAATATGGTTTATGAATTTCTGTATCATTTCCAAATTTAGTTATTTATTCCGGAAATATTAAAATTTTCGAAGTCTTGAATTCACTTTATTGTTTTGAAGTATAATATATTGAATTAACAAATTGATTTTAATTACTTAAATGCTTTATACATCATTTATGATAAAAAGTACAAATGATGTATAAAGCACTATCAACTTTCTTTTAAAGACATTTGCTTTAAAGTTTGTAGGCAAGCTAAATTTTCATTCAACTTATTTATAGCTAACTACATTTTGCACTTTGCATCGCAAACATGCCCTTTTTCACCGTGAGCATACATGTGATTGCCATCTTTACAAGCACTTGTACATACATGGTCTTTTAATTCCATTTTTGTGTTACCCATTGATTTGCAACTTGCATCACATTTGTGTTTTTTTTCACCATGTTTATACACATGTTTACCGTTAGCACACGCTTCTGTACATTGGTGTTTTTTTAATTTTTGAGTAGTTTGAGCTTGTGTTGTAACTACTGTTAAGGCAGTAAATAAAACTGCAAAACCGATTTTTTTAATTGTTTGAACCATTTTTTTAAATTTTAAATTATAGTCACCATTATTGGCAAACTATACCTTAATACCAATATTTTTTAAAAATCACCCAAACAGGGATTTTATTTTCAAATTTATTTTTTGATGTCCTGTTCTTTTACTTTTCTAATTTGTTCAATACACTTATGTTTTTGATTTTGTGTATTGTGTTTTGTTGAATAGCCGTATTCATTTTGGATTTGCTCTATGGCTTTCTCTTTGAAAAACATATCGTGTATTAGACCTTGACAATGTTTTGTTATTTTATGAATATACGTTTGAAGTTTGTCAGAATAGGACTTTTCCTTTTCAATGGCAAGATCAATATCCTCGTAAAATTTATTGTCGTGAATGGCTGAAAATTCAGTTTCTCGGTAGGTTGTTCTTAATCTTTTTAGCCAAAGGTTTTTAGAAATTGCCATTATATAAGTTTTAATAGAAGCAGTAAGTCGAAAATCGTCTTGTCTCAATTTCTCCAACAATACCATCATAGTGTCTTGAAAAACATCTTCAGCATCATCTTTTCTCCCGTTATTATTTATTACAAAATGGTTCACCATTCCGAAATACTCTTTGTAGAGTTGTCCGAAAGCCTTATTACTTTCTCCTTTTAGGTCATCGATAATTTCTGTTATCATTTAGTTATTTTATTATCTGTTTTATTGGTCTAAAAGCTATTCGGTAAATTGGCGACAACTCAAAACTTCAAGCATTGCTTTTGCTTTGAGCAAACATTCTTCGTATTCATTCTCAGGTATAGATCCAGAAGTTATAGCACTTCCCACAGAAAACGAAACATATTCTTTTTCTTGATTATACAAAATACTTCGGATGACGACATTGAAATCAAAATCGGAAGTTGGTGTAAAATAACCAACAGCTCCGCTATATAAACCTCTTTTTGTTTCTTCCAATTCTTCGATAATATTCATTACCGAAACCTTTGGAGTTCCTGTCATACTTCCCATCGGAAAAGTGGTTTTAATTGCTTCAACAGCAGAATATTGCGTGTCTAATTTTGACGTAATTGTCGAAATCATTTGGTGTACTTGTTCAAAAGAATAAATACCGCATAATTCTTCTACTTTTACAGAACCTTTTTGGGCTGTTTTAGATAAATCATTGCGAACCAAATCGGTAATCATAATATTTTCGGCACGTTCTTTTGGATCTTGAGACAATTTATTTTTCGATTTTTCATCTTCTATTAGATCAATAAATCGTTTTGCAGTTCCTTTAATAGGCTGAGAAATAAGTTGTTCGCCCACTTTTTTTAAATAGCGTTCTGGTGAAGCTGAAAGTAAAAATTGCTTGTTGTTTTTGAAATATACTGCAAGCGGTGGTTTCGAAATTTCATTCAATTTCTGAAATATTTCTAATGGATTTATGGTAGTATTTTCGGAAAAAAACTCCATACAAAAATTAGCTTCATAAATATCGCCGCGATGAATATGTTTCAAGATTTTTGATGCTTTTTCGAGATAATTATCTTTTGAAATTCGTTGCTGAATATTTATTGGGTTTTGGGTTTTGGGTTTTGGATCTTGAGTTTCAATAATCGCAATAAAATCTTCCTCTAGTTCATCATCACACATAGTAAGATATTGAATTTCAAGTGTATTATCTTTCAATAAATATATTTTTTTTGGTTGAAAGAAAAACAAATCCGGAAAATCTAAACCATCAAAATTATTGGAATTTAAAACCTCAATATCGTTTTTTAAATCATAGGACAAATAACCAAAAAGCCAATCTTTTGTCGTTTGCTGATACTGTTTTAAGTCTTCGAAAGCATTATGATAATCCGTTTTAATTGAAGTAAACGCGTCAACGGCAAGAACACAATCATAACTAGAATAATTTTGATGATAGTCATTGCTGTCCATAAAAACGATTTCTCGAAATTGTTGAGACCAAATTAATAATTGTTTTTTCAATCGAATTGGATCCTGAATATTCTTTACTGTTTTAGCTCTCAATGAATTATGATTATTAAAAAATTTAAAATTATAATAAAATTTAGTTAAAATTTTCTATATTTATAGTACTATTAACCCTTAATTCTATAAATCATGAAAATTGTAACCATTATTATCCGAACTTTAATTGGTCTTTTACTTCTATTTGTATCAATTGGTTATTTCTTAAAACTAACGCCAGAACCAGTTACCACAGGTGACTTCAAAGCATTTGATGTCGGAATAGTTTCGGCTGTATACTTAATGCCAATAGCTCGATTTATTGAGCTGCTTTGCGGTCTTTCCTTTATACTTGACCGTTATGTAACCCTAACCAGCATTCTGATTTTACCAATTATTTTAAACATTCTATTTCTTGATTATTACTTAACTCCGAAAGCTTTACCAATTGCATTATTTCTGTTTTTTGGAAACTTCTTTTTGATTTACAAACACTGGAATAATTACAAAAGTTTATTTTCTCTTAAATAATTATAAAAAAATAGTAAAAAGACAAAATTATGGTTTTCTAAACTCCTAATTAAAATTATTTTGATTTAATTTTTTATTTATATTTGACTCTATTATTAACCAATATAAATAATTTTTATGAAAATTGCAACCCTTGTAATCCGAATCTTAATTGGAATTTTATTATTATTTGCGTCTCTTTCGTATTTTTTTAAATTCGGAGAAAAGCCCGCTCTTGCTGGAGATATGAAAACCGTTATGGATGGTTTTACAGCTACAAAATATTTGATGCCATTGGCCAAAGTTGTAGAACTTATCTGTGGACTATCATTTATAACTGGAAAATTTATTAAAATTTCTGCAGTTATTTTAGTGCCCATTTCTTTAAACATTTTACTTATAAATGTGTTTCTAATGCCGGAAGGTGCTCCAATTGGTGCAGCATTATTACTTGGAAATATATTTTTAATTTACAGAAATTGGGATAGTTACAAAGGATTATTCGTAGCCTAATAACACAAAACCCGTCTTTTATAGAGACGGGTTTTTTCATTTTAAAACTTTCTTTTATCTAACAACAAGAAGTTCCAGGCGCACAACATTCCGCATTTTTTTCAGCATAAACGGTAATGCTATAAATAATATTTGGACTTGAAGTATAAGCAATAATCTCCTCTTCGTTGAGATATTTGATCAGAATGTCTTTAGGAACGATAATTGGTTTTTCTTTTTGAAGTACAATATTTTTAAAGCCAATTTCTTTAATATACCCCAAATATTCCTCTTTTTTGATAGCACTCGCTACACAACCTGCATACATTTCGGCTGCATTTTTTATTTTTTCAGGCAAATCACCTGTTACAACAATATCAGAAATACTAAAATGACCACCGTTTTTAAGAATTCGGTACATTTCGCTGAATGCTTTTTGCTTATTGGGAACTAAATTTAATACGCAATTACTAATAACAACATCAGTAGAATTACCACCTATAGGTAAGTTTTCGATATCGCCTAATCTAAATTCAACATTATTAAACCCCAGTTTATCAGCGTTCAAACGTGCTTTTGCAATCATTGCTTCGGTAAAATCTACACCGATAATTTTCCCTGTTTCTCCAGCTTCGGCACGAGCAACAAAACAATCATTTCCGGCACCACTTCCTAAATCTACAACAACATCGCCTTTGTTAATTTTAGCAAATTGTGTTGGCAAACCACAACCTAAACCTAAATCCGCATTGGAATCATAGCCTTTTAATTCATTATAATCTTCGGACATTATATTATAAACCTCCGTACTGCAACCGCCTGAACCACAACAAGAAGATTCATTTAATTCCTTACCTTGCAAAGCAATTTCACTGTATTTCTGCTTTACCATTTCTTTAATTTCTTCTGAATTTTTCATTTTTATGTAATTTTAAAAATTAACAACATTTACCTTTTAGTTTCTTTGTAATAGTAAAAAAATAACCTTCCATTTTTTCTAGAACTTCCTTATTTAAACAATAACAAATAGCCGTTCCTTCGATACTTCCTTTGATGATTCCTGCATTTTTCAGCGCCGTTAAATGTTGAGAAACTGTGGGTTGTGCCAATGGCAATTCGTTTACTATATCCCCACAAATACAAGTGTCAACAGTCAATAAATACTCAATTATAGCAATTCGTGCTGGATGGGACAATGCTTTAAATAAAGTCGCCAACTGGTTGTGTTCTTCCGAAAAACTATCTGATTTTGAAGCTCCCATGTAATATTAAATTTATATATTGCAATATTACGATAAACAAATTTAACAAAAAAGTGTTTTTTGAAAAAATTAACTAAATAAATTTTCATACTTTTGAACCACATTTAAAAACAAAAATCATGGCTTCAATAACATTAGGTGGAAATCCAATCCACACTTCAGGTGAATTACCAATAATCGGATTAAAACTAGCTGATTTCAAATTAGTAAAAAACGATCTTTCAATAGCTTCTTTAGCTGATTTTGTAGGAAGCAAATTAGTTCTAAATATATTTCCAAGTATTGATACTGGGACTTGCGCAACTTCTGTTCGAAAGTTTAACGAAAGTGCAAGCCAATTGGAAAACACAAAAGTATTATGTATTTCTAGAGATTTACCTTTTGCTCAAAAACGTTTTTGTGGAGCTGAAGGAATCGAAAATGTTATCAATTTATCTGATTTTAAAGACGGAAATTTTGGTAAAACGAATGGTTTAGAAATCGTTGACGGAGTTTTAGCAGGTTTACATTCAAGATCAATTATTGTTCTTGATGAAAACGGAACTGTAGTTTACACTGAACAAGTTTCTGAAATAGCAAACGAACCTAATTACGAAGCTGCATTAGCGGTACTTTAATAGCAACGAATGGAATTTCAGAAAGACAACTCTTTCTTTAGTGGAAGATTAAAAAGTGTTTCCTTTGCTGTAAAAGGTGCAATAAAATTAATTACAACTGAACACAGCGTAATGGTTCAGTTTTCGATTGGTATTTTGATGACAATTGCTGGTTTTTATTTTAAAATTACCCATACTGAGTGGCTTATTCAGACTTTAGCCATAGGAATAGTTATGAGTATTGAAGGACTGAATACGGCTGTAGAAAAAATTGCTGATTTTATCCATCCCAACTATCACGAACGCATTGGTTTCATTAAAGATATTGCAGCTGGAGCCGTTTTTTTTGCTGCTCTAACAGCTATCGCAATTGGATTAATTATTTATTTACCAAAATTTTCATAGGAAAATAGGACAATCAAGAATGGCAAAAACATTAAAAAAAGATACTTTAGATAAAAAAGCAGAAACAAAAAAACCTTGGGAAATTTCCAAGCAATATAAAATTGTTTATGGCTCAATTTTAGTCTTATTTTCCGTTGCTTTATTGCTTGCCTTTATTTCTTTTTACATCTACGGACAGGAAGATCAAAGCGCTGTAAATCAATTGACTAACCGAAGTGAAACGGTGCAAAATTGGTTGGGAAAATTTGGTGCTTTTTTAGCTAATATATTTGTTTATAAGGGTTTCGGAATCGCTTCTTTCTTATTTGTTCGTTTATTTTTCCTGACCGGAATGTTTTTAATTCTGAATATATCATTGCAAAAACTGAAGAACATTTGGTTTTGGGACTTATTCGCAATGATAATAATATCTGTTTTATTTGGTTTTTTTGCCACTTCCCTACCCGAATTAGGTGGAACAATTGGTTACGAATTGAATTTATTTTTTCAAGATTATATTGGTAAAACAGGAACTTTATTAGTTTTGATTTTTGGTTTAATTATCTATTTGATTTTTAAACTCAAACTTTCTCCTGAAAAAATTCAATCCTTTTTCGAAAGTACCAAAAAAGAAATCAAAACCGATTTGATAAATACACCTCCTCCTTTTAACGATTCAAGTGCTTATAATTTAGAAGAATATGCTATTGAGGAAGAATTGGATGGAATACATTTAAAAACAACAACTTCTAAATTCGAAATTAATAAAGAAGCTTTAAAACCTACAATAAGTAATTCTTCGGAGATAAATAAGAGACCAATTCCTATGGAAGTTACGCCAGTTACTCCACCGGAATATATTCCTACCAAAGATGAAATTTTTGTAATAGAAAAAGCTCCAGAAGAAGATATCATAGAAGAAAACTTGGCTTCGAAATTAGTTTCAGATTTTGGTTTATTTGATCCAACTTTGGATTTATCCCATTACAAATACCCAACAATTGATTTATTAAAAGAATATTCGACTGGCGGAATTACCATTAACCAAGAAGAATTAGAAGAAAATAAAAACAAGATTGTAGAAACACTTCGCAATTACAAAATAGAAATTGCGCAAATAAAAGCAACCGTTGGCCCATCGGTTACACTTTATGAAATTGTTCCCGAAGCTGGAATCCGAATTTCAAAAATCAAGAGTTTAGAAGACGATATTGCTTTGTCACTTTCGGCATTAGGAATTCGTATTATCGCTCCAATTCCAGGAAAAGGAACGATAGGAATTGAAGTTCCTAATAAGAATCCGACCATGGTTTCGATGAAAAGTGTTATTGGTTCAGCCAAGTTTCAGGAAGCCGAAATGGAATTGCCTATTGCATTAGGAAAAACTATTTCGAATGAAACTTTTGTGGTTGATTTAGCCAAAATGCCCCATTTATTAATGGCTGGAGCTACAGGACAAGGAAAATCTGTTGGTTTAAATGCCGTTATAACTTCTTTACTTTACAAAAAACATCCTGCTGAAATCAAGTTTGTTTTAGTCGATCCTAAAAAAGTAGAATTAACGCTTTTCAATAAAATTGAAAGACATTATTTAGCCAAATTACCCGATTCTGAAGATGCAATTATAACCGATAATGCAAAAGTTGTTAATACTTTGAATTCGCTTTGCGTAGAAATGGATAATCGTTATTCGTTGTTGAAAGATGCAATGGTTCGAAATATTAAGGAATACAATGATAAATTCAAATCTAGAAAATTAAATCCAGAAAACGGACATCGTTTTCTACCTTATATTGTATTAGTTGTTGATGAGTTTGCCGATTTAATTATGACGGCTGGAAAAGAAGTAGAAGTTCCCATTGCGAGATTGGCACAGTTAGCTAGAGCAATTGGTATTCACTTAATTATAGCAACACAAAGACCATCAGTAAACGTAATTACAGGTTTAATAAAAGCCAATTTTCCTGCCAGAATTGCTTTTAGAGTAACATCAAAAATAGATTCCCGAACAATTCTTGACGGTCAAGGAGCCGATCAATTAATAGGTCGTGGCGATATGCTTTATACCAACGGGAATGATGTTGTACGCGTACAATGTGCTTTTATAGACACGCCTGAAGTAGAAAAAATAACTGAATTTATTGGCGCACAAAAAGCGTACGCTACCGCTTATTTGCTTCCAGAATTTGTTGGAGAAGAAAGTGGCATTAATCTTGATATGGATATATCCGACAGAGATACTTTATTTAGAGAAGCTGCTGAAGTTATTGTAAATGCACAACAAGGTTCGGCTTCATTGCTACAAAGAAAATTAAAATTGGGTTACAACAGGGCGGGAAGATTGATCGATCAACTAGAAGCTGCTGGAATTGTTGGCCCTTTTGAAGGCAGTAAAGCCCGAAGTGTAAACATTTTAGACATGAGTTCTCTTGATCAATTTTTCAACAATGAACAATCAAATTAAAATTATGAAAAAGTTTTTTCAGATTACAGCCTTACTCCTATTAGGTTTCTCCATTCAAGCACAAGACAAAAAAGCAAAAGAGCTTTTAGACCAAGTAACAGCAAAGGTAAAAAGCTATGATAATATTGTAATTGATTTTAAATATTCGTTGAATAATGCTAAAGAAAACATCAATCAAGACAGTAAAGGAAATGTAACGATGAAAGGGAACCAATATGTTTTGAACTTAATGGGTGTTACCAAAATTTTTGACGGCAAAAAAAGCTACACAATTAATCCTGAAGATGAAGAAGTTACAATTTCGACAGTCAACGAAAAAGACGAAAAAGTAATTACACCTTCAAAAATGTTGACCTTTTTTAATTCTGGTTACGTTTGCAAAATGGATATTATACAAGATGTTAAAGGTCGAAAAATTCAGTATATAAAATTAATTCCTACAAATGTAAAAGACCAGAGAAAAGAGATTTTATTAGGAATTGATACGCAAACGAAACACATCTATAATTTAATAGAAGTAGGCAAAAAAGGAACAAAAACCACATTGACAGTTAATTCTTTTAAAACCAACCAACCTTTGTCAAAAAATCAATTTATCTTTGCGGAAAGTAAATATCCAAAATACTCCATCAATAAATTAGATTAATCCCTAGGTGAAAATTCTCGACAAATATTTACTAAAAACATTCCTGACTACATTTACCATGGTATTTGTAATCTTGTTCTTTATATTTATACTTCAAACCGTTTGGCTATTTATAGCAGAATTAGCGGGTAAAGATTTAGATTTTCTCATGATTCTTAAATTTTTGTTATTTGCAATGCCGCGAATAATTCCGCTAGTATTACCATTATCGGTATTGCTTTCGTCGATAATGACTTTTGGTAACTTAGCTGAAAATTACGAATTTGCAGCAATGAAATCGGCTGGAATTTCCCTTCAAAGAGCCATGAGAAGCTTAACAATCTTTATTTGCATATTAAGTGTTATTTCCTTCTTTTTTGCCAATAATGTCATTCCGTATGCCGAATATAAATTCATCAATTTTAGAACCAATATTGCCCAAGTAAAACCTGCATTGGCTATAGCCGAAGGACAATTTAACGATGTAGGCGCTTATAATATTAAAGTAAATAAAAAATCCGGAAATAACGGAAATACATTAACAGGTATTACTATTCACAAAAAATCAGTCGCTGGCGAAGGCGGAAAAACAGTAATTAAGGCAAAGAATGGTGAGTTAATAAGTAGTGAAAAATCAAGTACATTACAATTGGTTTTGAATGATGGCTACTATTATGAAGATATTATTCCTAAAAAATATGAAGATAGGAGCAAATTACCTTTTGCCAAAAGCTCCTTCAAGAAATATATAATCAACATAGATTTGTCAAAACTAAATCCGACAGATGTAAATGACGCAAGCATTACCAACACCAATAACATGCTTAATGTAAGTGAATTGAGCTATACTTTAGATTCCTTACATAAAAAAATGAATACTGATATAGTTTCATTTTCAGAAAACATTAACCAACGTTTAATTATTCCCAAGACTAATAAAACGATAATTATTCCAAAAAACAAACCTCTACCTGATGATATTTTGTCTTTATATAAAACACAGGAAAAACTAGACATTTTAAAAGTTGCCAATAGTACTATTGAAAGCATAATTTATTCTGTCAATGGAACGAATACTGAATTAGAAACCAAACAAAAAATAATCAACAATCATATCTTGTCATTCTATGATAAATTTGTCATTGCTTACGCTTGTTTTCTAATGTTTTTCATAGGAGCGCCATTAGGAGCTATCATTAGAAAAGGTGGTTTAGGATTACCTATAGTTTTTGCTATCTTAATATTTATATCCTTTCATTTTATAAATACCTTTGGTAAACGAATTTCACAAGAAGATGGAATGTCACCCGTTCTTGGTTCTTGGATGTCATCTATTATACTATCGCCGTTGGCTATTTTGCTTACTTATAGAGCCACAAATGATATAGGATTAATAAACATGGATGTTATTCTAGCTCCTTTTCAAAAAGTATTTCAAAAAATATACGAAAAAATATTTCCATTTCCAAAATAAATTAAAATCATGGCTACAAGCAAGATACAACTCAACACCATCGAAGAAGCTATTGAAGACATTCGACAAGGTAAAGTAATCATCGTTGTTGATGATGAAGGCAGAGAAAATGAAGGTGATTTTCTTGCAGCTGCAGAAAAAGTGACGCCAGAAATGATCAATTTTATGGCTACACATGGTCGTGGATTAATTTGTGCCCCATTGACAGAAAACCGCTGTAAAGAATTGGGATTAAACACAATGGTTACTAATAATACAGATCCGATGGAAACTGCTTTTACTGTTTCGGTCGATTTAAGAGGTAATGGAGTAACTACTGGAATATCTGCTGCAGATAGAGCTGCAACAGTTTTAGCATTGGTCAACCAAGATACAAAACCACACGATTTAGCCCGTCCGGGTCATATATTTCCTTTAATTGCCAAGCAAGGAGGTGTTTTAAGACGTACCGGACATACCGAAGCTGCAATAGATTTTGCACGATTAGCAGGCTTTAAATCAGCTGGGGTAATTGTCGAAATCATGAATGAAGACGGAACTATGGCGAGATTACCACAATTAGTTAAAGTGGCAAAAAAATTCAATTTAAAACTGGTTTCTATTGAAGATCTTGTCGCGTATCGAATGCAACACGACAGCCTGATTGTAAAAAAAGAAGATTTTGAGATCGATACCCGTTTTGGAACATTTAGACTAAGAGCTTACTTGCAAACCACCAATAATCGTATTCATGTAGCTTTGACAAAAGGAACATGGAACATAGGTGAAGCTGTTCTAACGCGTATCAACGCTACCTTAATCAATAATGATATATTAGGCACGCTAACGAATGATGCCAATAAAAAATTATGCGACCTTTTTGAATTAATAAATACCGATGGTAAGGGCGCTGTTCTATTCATCAATCAAGAATCACAATCTCTAGATTTATTAAATCGTATCCTCGAATTAAAAGAATTACAAACCAAAGGTGTTTTTAAAGCACCACAAATCAAAATGGATAATAAAGATTTTGGAATTGGTGCACAAATTTTACACGATATTGACATTTCAAAAATCAAATTACTAACCAATTCGGAGCAAACTAAGCGTGTTGGAATGATAGGATATGGTTTAGAAATAGAAGAATACGTAACGTATTAGAACTTTTTTATCTGTTTTGTAAATAATATTTTGGTATTAAATACAAGGAAATGAAACGATTAAAAAGTAACACTTAAAATAGCTACTATTTTTATAAAAATAGTTTTTGTAAAACGAAAAAAGGTGTTATATTTGCAACCGCATTGAGGAAATGATATGCGTCTTATTGGAGAAATGGCAGAGCGGTCGAATGCGGCAGTCTTGAAAACTGTTGACTGTAACAGGTCCGGGGGTTCGAATCCCTCTTTCTCCGCTGAAAGCCCCTTAAACAGGGGCTTTTTACATTTCAATACTTTCCTGTTTTTATAAAAATCCTATATTTAACGGCAACTAAGAGTTAATTTGATTGAAGTTGTTCAATGATGTGTTTTGTCATTATATACTTCAAATCTGATTCGACAAGTACCCTATTTGGTACCCTAGACATCGACTAAAAAACTAGGGTACCAAAAGTTGGCAATTGCCAACTATAGCTTGAGCTGGGGAACTTTCATAAGTAGTTTTGCTGAAAATTATTTAACTTATGAAAAAATTAAAAGTGTGCTTCTATTTGAAAGGAGACAAAAAGAATCAGGACGGAGAAACTGCCATATATGGCAAAATTTATTTAGGAAATGGCTACTCCACATTTTCAACTGCAAAATACATTCAACAAGAACGTTGGGCAAAAACTAATAGCCTCAGAAATCCTGTTAGAATTGATTTTGAAATCAATTTGAAAAATTACTTAAAAAATTTGACAGATGGTATTGAAGAGAAATACAATGAACTAATCAAAACAAGTTCTGGCGATGAAATAACACCTTTGTATTTAAAAAATTTCTGCTTTAATCAAACCCAAGAACATAAAATTACTTTGTTGGAAATTATTGCAACCCATAACGAATATTTTAAAAAACAAGTTAAAAAAGGGGATCGTGCAGATGGTTCTTTAGAAAAATAT
>CANBWX010000041.1 GCA_947373225.1 Flavobacteriaceae bacterium
TGTAAATCTAATACAACTTTCGCAATCCCATAACGGCTGGTACACGCCAGAAAATGTTTATTTTTCTATTCAATCATGGGCAAAAGCCTTGACCAAAGAGAATTTAAACAAATGGTTGAGTGCTTATTCCTTCGACTGTACTTCGGCTACGCTCAGCATAAACTATCAGGATGACAATAAAAAGGGGAAAAACGTTGGGCTAATTCTAGCGGGAAACATTCCCCTTGTTGGGTTTCACGACTTTCTTTCGGTGCTAATTTCCGGTAATAGCGTATTAATAAAAACATCTTCAAACGATCAGTTTTTATTGCCGTTTTTGGCGAAATATTTAATTGCAATCGAACCCGAATTATCCAACAAAATTACTTTTGTTGAAGGTAAATTAGAAAATTTCGATGCCGTAATTGCAACGGGAAGCAACAATACGGCACGCTATTTCGAATATTATTTTAAAGATAAACCAAGTATTATTCGAAAAAATAGGAATTCGGTTGCTGTTTTAAACGGAGAAGAAACCAAAGAACAATTAATTGCTTTAGGCGAAGATATTTTCAGGTATTTTGGATTGGGTTGTCGCAATGTTTCTAAGCTTTTTGTTCCAAGAGGTTATTCATTTAATGCTTTTTTCGAAGCAATTTTCGAATACCAAGAAGTTATTCATTATGAAAAATATGCTAATAATTACGATTATAACAAGGCAGTTTTTCTAATGAGCAATTTTAAACTGCTCGATAATGGATTTTTGACCATAAAAGAAGATACGAGTTACGCTTCGCCAATTTCGAGTATTTTTTATGAGTTTTACGAAAATTTAGAAGATATAAAAACGCGTTTAGAATCAGAAAGTGAGCAAATTCAATGCATCGTGAGCAATAATCTAATCGAAAACAGTATAGATTTTGGTGAAACTCAAAAGCCAAATCTCTGGGATTACGCCGATAATGTTGATACTATTTCGTTTTTGTTAACAACAAAATGAAAAAATGTTTAATTATTTCGAAATAATTAACGGTTTTTAAAGTCCTATTACCGAAATTTGCATTTTTAAATTTTGGACACAATCTATACTATGAAAAAACACAACTACAGCGCAGGACCATCTATTTTACCACAAGAAGTTTTCGAAAAATCGGCACAAGCCATTTTGAATTTTAATGATTCTGGATTATCGATTTTAGAAATTTCGCACCGAAGCAAAGACTTTGTTGCCGTTATGGATGAGGCTCGTGCATTGGCAATTGAACTTTTAGGTCTTGAAGGCAAAGGTTATCAAGCCCTTTTTCTTGGAGGTGGAGCAAGTCTTGAATTCTTGATGGTTCCGTATAACTTGATGAAAGAAAACGGAAAAGCGGCTTATCTTGACTCTGGAACATGGGCAAGTGCAGCGATAAAAGAATCCAAATTTTTTGGAGAAACCGTAATTGTAGCTTCATCAAAAGAAGAAAATTACAATCATATTCCTAAAGGATATGCAATACCTAGTGATGCAGATTATTTTCACTGTACCAGTAACAACACTATTTTTGGAACACAAATGAAGGAATTTCCAGTTTTGGATATACCAATGGTTTGTGATATGAGTTCGGATATATTTTCAAGAGTTTTGGATTTTTCAAAATTCGACATTATTTATGCAGGAGCACAAAAAAATATGGGTCCAGCAGGAACAACTTTGGTAGTAATCAAAGAAGAAATCCTTGGCAAAAACGGTCGTAACATTCCAAGTATGTTAGATTATGCAAAACATATAAAAGCAGAAAGTATGTACAATACACCACCTGTTTTCCCTGTTTATGCGTCTTTATTAACTTTGAAATGGATTAAAGAAAAAGGTGGAATTGCAGCAGTCGAAAAACTAAACAATGCAAAAGCAGCATTACTATACGGAGAAATTGATAGAAATCCTTTATTTAAAGGAGCAGCTGTTGTTGAAGATCGTTCGAATATGAATGTAACATTCTTACTAAATAACCCTGACCATACAGCAACTTTTGACACGATGTGGAAAGAAGCTGGAATTTCTGGTTTACCAGGACACCGCTCAGTAGGTGGTTACAGAGCGTCTATTTACAACGCCATGCCAATAGAGAGTGTACAGGTTTTAGTTGACGTAATGAAAGCATTAGAAAAATCAATTTAAATATTCAAAAATTGAATGATTAAAAGATTTTAAAAATCATTTAATCTTTACATTAAAATAATCCAGATTGAATCTTTAAATATTTAAATTATTCAATCTTTAAATTAAAAAAAATGAAAGTATTAGCCAATGACGGAATTTCAGAAAGTGGAATTCTAGCCTTACAAAAAGGTGGATTTGAAGTTATAACAACAAAAGTAGCACAAGAACAAGTTGCTAATTTCGTAAACGAAAACAACGTAAGCGTAGTTTTGGTAAGAAGCGCAACTAAAGTTCGCAAAGATATTATTGATGCTTGCCCAGGATTAAAAATCATTGGTCGTGGTGGTGTTGGTATGGATAATATCGATGTTGACTATGCAAAAAGCAAAGGAATTCATGTAATTAATACACCAGCTTCTTCATCAGAATCTGTGGCTGAATTAGTTTTTGCTCATTTACTTTCTGGTGTTCGTTTCTTGCATGATTCTAACAGAAATATGCCATTAGAAGGAGATTCAAACTTTAATGGTTTGAAAAAAGCATATGCTGATGGTGTTGAGTTAAGAGGAAAAACGCTTGGAATTGTTGGTATTGGTCGTATTGGTCAAGCAACAGCAAAAATGGCTCTTGGTTTAGGTATGAAAGTTATCGCTGCCGATAGTTTCATCCCGAAAGTAGACGTGAAAGTTGTATTTTTTGACGGACAATCTATCACGACTACAATCGTTTCACAATCATTAGAATCATTATTTAAAGAATCTGATTTTATTACTTTGCACGTTCCTGCTCAAGATGGTTACATCGTTGACGAGGCTGCATTAGCAATTATGAAAGACGGCGTAGGAATTGTAAACTGTGCCCGTGGAGGTGTAATTGATGAGATTGCTTTGATAAAAGCATTAGATTCTGGAAAAGTATCTTTTGCAGGATTAGACGTTTTTGAAAGCGAACCAAAACCTGAAATGACCATTTTGATGCACCCAAAAATCTCTTTGACTCCACATATTGGAGCTGCAACTGGAGAAGCACAAGATAGAATTGGAACAGAATTAGCCTCACAAATAATCAGTTTGTTAAGCTAGAAATTTCTTTCAAAATAATAAAAAAGCTCACTAATTAATTTATTTTAATTGTGAGCTTTTTTTTATTAAATTTGGATATTCTAATCTAAATTTTACATATCATGTTCGAACAATTAACACAATTAGTACAACAATTTGGTGGAGACGCTGTGGTAAACAATAGCGCCGTTCCTAATGAACACAATGAAGCCGTAATGAACGAAGCCAGTAGTTCTATCATGTCAGGTTTAAAAAATATGGTTTCTGAAAATGGCGGTGCCGAAAAACTAGCTAGTTTATTTCAAGGAAACAATGCGCAAGACAGTTCACATCCTGTGGTACAACAACTTACTCAACAACTTTCAGGTAGTTTGGGAGAAAAATTTGGTTTAAGTGGCGATGCAGCTTCAGGAGTTGCAAGCAGTATGATTCCTCAAATTTTAGGTTCATTGGTAAACAATGCAAAAGATCCTAATCAAAGTGGATTTCAAATTTCGGATATTATCGGAGCTATTTCTGGTGGTGGAGCAGCAAACTCTGGAATTATGGATGTTATTTCTAAATATGGCGGCCAATTTGGTTTGGATCAAAACGGAGATGGAACCGTAGATGCAAGCGATGCCATTGCAGCTGTTACAAAAAACAGTGGTGGAATTGGTGGATTATTAGGTGGTCTTTTTGGAAAATAATAAATTATAAGTCCTCTTATTTTAAAGTCGTTAACTACATGTTAACGACTTTTTTTTGTACTAAAATGGTATTATATTTGTAATCATTTAAAGGACGATGGGAAATTTAAAACAACGTTGGGGAATTCAATCTAATTTGCAATTTGCAATCATATTTGTTGTATTTGCAATTACAGGATCCGCTTCGGCATGGTTGTCGAAACCATTTTGTTTTTGGCTGGGAATTATAAAAGAAGATTTAGAGTTTTGGTTTACCCCTGTTAGATTGCTTTTAATTTTCCCCATATATCAAGTTCTTTTAGTATTAATAGGATTTCTTTTTGGACAATATAAATTCTTTTGGGCTTTCGAAAAAAAAATGCTAAAACGTATGGGATTTGGATTTATGTTCAAAGACTAAAAAATCTGTTTTTCAATTCCTATAATCCAATCTATTCTCTAAAATCTTTGTTACTTTGTCAAAACTATTCCAAAGATGATTCAAGCAAAAAAAATACATAAATATTACGATCAACTTCATGTGCTAAAAGGAGTCGATTTACACATTCAAAAAGGCGAAATCGTTTCAATTGTTGGAGCTTCCGGTGCCGGAAAAACAACGCTTTTGCAAATCCTTGGAACATTAGATAAACCATCTATCGAAAACGGAATCCAATTATGGATAAACGATCAGGATATTTTGACTATGAATGACAAAACCTTGTCTAAATTCAGAAACTTAAACTTAGGTTTTATCTTCCAATTTCATCAATTATTACCCGAATTTACAGCTTTAGAAAATGTTTGTATTCCAGCTTTTATTGCTAATAAATCTCGAAATGAGGCTGAAATTGAAGCCAAAAAATTATTAGATTATCTTGGACTCTCCCATCGAATCAATCATAAACCCAATGAACTTTCTGGCGGTGAACAACAACGTGTAGCAGTCGCAAGAGCTTTAATCAACAAGCCTGCGATCATTTTTGCCGATGAACCATCAGGAAATCTCGATACACACTCAGCCGAAAATTTGCATCAATTATTTTTTAAACTTCGTGACGAATTCGGACAAACTTTCGTGATCGTAACCCATAACGAGGAACTCGCTAATATGGCCGATAGAAAACTGGTGATGGTAGATGGACAAATTAGCCAACAGTAATCAATAGTGATGTTCCGTAATAAATAAACTGAAAAATCCGTTTAAATCTGTATTTTTGCTTTAGCAAATCCGTGTCATCTGTGTACCAACTATGAATTCTATCGAACTCAAATCTTTCCTTGACGAAAAAGTCTTGCAATACAATACACTTGATTTTATCGAAAGTGATCCTGTTCAAATTCCGCATTTGTTTTCACAAAAAGAAGATATTGAAATTGCTGGATTCTTAAGTGCAACTATTGCTTGGGGAAATCGAAAGATGATTATTAAAAACTCTCATAAAATGATGAATTTGATGGGGAATTCTCCTTTCGACTTTGTGATGTCGCATACTGAAAATGATTTAGAACGTATGGAATCCTTCGTGCATAGGACTTTTAACGGACAAGATTTTGCTGGTTTTATTAGGAGTTTACAAAATATTTACAAAAACCACAACGGACTAGAAGCTGTATTTTCGAAAAACCAAGAAGCAAGTTCGATGCAAAAAAGCATCTCCGAATTTAAGAAAATATTTTTTGACACGAGCGACAGCGAACTGGTAAAGCAAATTCCGCATCAAAACAGAACTGAAAAACATATTTCGGATCCAATGAACGGTTCCGCAGCAAAAAGGCTAAACATGATGCTTAGGTGGTTTTGTCGACAAGACAACAAAGGTGTAGATTTAGGAATTTGGAAAAGCATTTCGCCTTCCCTTCTATCCTGTCCGCTTGACGTGCATTCCGGTAATGTAGCACGAAAACTAGGTTTGCTCACCCGAAAACAAAATGATGGAAAAGCAGTTAGGGAATTAGACTTAAAATTACGTGAACTTGACCCAAATGACCCAACGAAATATGATTTTGCTTTATTTGGATTAGGTGTTTTCGAAGGGTTTTAATTTTTTTCTAAAATCCCACTATTCTAAAATCGATTTATTTTATTTTTTTAGAAAGAATTATAAAAATTGATTTAGAGATTATTTCAAATTTCTTGTATTTATCTTTTAAATTCATTTTTAAACAATCAAACAAAGAATAAAAACCGCAACATTAAGTAATCTTAATCTTATTTTTTTTGTGTTTTATGCACTTAAACCGTCTTTTTTAGCACTTAAACGATTATTTTATTAAAACTTTAATTATATTTGATGTATGAAATAATTAATTGTTTAGAATTAAAATAAATTATACAATTAAAAAAAGTTGAAAATTCAGACAAAATTTAAATCATACCAAAGTTAATGAAAATTAAATAACAGAAACTATTGTTAAATAATTTTCTAATATTTCAAATATGAATAACAACTTAATTAAAACCAATTAAGATTATGAATAGCAAAAAAAAAATTGTGTTAGCCGAAGATAATTCTGTCCTGTCATTATTACTGAAATTTAGATTAGAAAAAGAAGGATACAAACTTCTTATCGCTACAGATGGAAAACAGGCTATTGAATTAATTGAACTCCATAAACCAGAATTGATTTTGACAGATATAATGATGCCTTTTATCAGCGGATTAGAAGTTATTAGTCATGTTAGAAACAAATTGAATATACAAACTCCTATTATAGTTTTTTCGTCAGCTGGACAAGAAGAAATTGTACTAAAAGCATTTGATTTAGGAGCTACTGATTTTATGAGTAAACCATTTAGTCCACATGAATTGGTAATCAGAGTAAAAAGACTACTGATTTAGCATTATAAAAATAATTTAAGTCCCCCAAAATGAAAAATAACCTACCCCTACTCATTTTAGAAACATTAAAAAACTCTTCCCCAATAATTCAATTGGTTTGGGGTTTAAGCGGTGTTTTTTTCATATTTATCGTAATATTAATAATTTACCTTAAATATTTAAGAAGCCATTTAAGAAATAACGAAAAGATAGAGTCTAAATATCAAGAAGAATATGAGTCTCGTCTTGTAAACTATTTGTATGCAGGAAATGACAATGAATCCATTAGTCCTAAACAGCAAATAATAATCAATGAATTAAAAAACCACATTGCTGATCCTTTTAAAAGAAAAATTATCATTTCAACGTTATTAAAGTTAAGAAATGAAATTTCTGGTGAAATAGGTGAATCTATTGATAAACTCTTTATTAAATTGGGACTTTTACATTACTCCTTAGACAAACTGAAAAGTAAAAAATGGGAAGTTATCGCTATAGGAATAAGGGAACTTTCACAATTTAAAATAAAAGCAGTACATAAAATTATAATGAATAACATCAACCATCCCAAGAGAGAAGTTCGTAAAGAGATGCAATTATACTTGGTTCATTTATATGCCTTTAAGGGATTAGATTTTTTGAATATTTTAGAAACTTCTTTATCTGAATGGGATCAAATTCAATTACTAGAAATCCTTCAACTTAATAGTGATACACAAATTACAGACATTAGACCATGGTTAAAATCTTCAAATGATTCTGTAGTTATTTTTGCTTTAAAACTTGCCAAAGTTTACAATCAATTTGAAGTGAAAAATGAGCTTATCGAACTGTTAAATCATGATAGTGAAGAGGTAAGAATCAATACTATTTCTGCATTAAAGCATTTGAATATTTTTGAAGCTAAAACAATTTTGAAAAATAATTTTAATAATCGAACTCATGAAGAACAAATCGTCTTTCTTAAAATGATGGAAAATGTTTATGAGAATAGTGATAAAAAGTTTTTACTAGAACATATGAATCACAAAAATTTAGAAATAAAATTATTAGTCAATAAAATTTTAAAAAGCATTTATATTGAAGAGTTTGAGTTAGATGAGCCCCAATTAAAAAAATCATTAACCGCCTAAAACAATTGCCATGAATACAAGTACATTACAAATCATAATGACAATCATTCATTATTTTTTTCTTATATTTTCATTAACTGCTATTACGTCTTATGTCATATTAGCGATAATTTCGGCTGTTGAAACAATTGAATATTTAAAGAAAAACAGCTTTGTTAATTACAAGGAAATATTGACTTCACCATTTTCTCCTTCAATTTCAATTATTGCACCTGCTTATAATGAAAGTTTGAACATTGTTGAAAATGTAAGGTCAATATTATCTAGTCATTATGTAAATTATGATGTTATTATTGTAAATGATGGAAGTACTGATGACAGTCTAAGCAAACTTATTGAAGCCTACCAACTAGTCGAAATAGATTATGACATCAATGAACACATTAAAACAAAACCATTAAGAAAAGGTGTTTATAAATCTACAAATCCTGCATTTGATAAATTGACCGTGATTGACAAAGAAAATGGAGGAAAAGCAGATGCCTTAAATATGGGATTGAATGTGAGTACAAGCAAATATGTTGCTTGTATTGATGTAGATTGTTTGTTATTGGAAGATGCACTGCAAAAAATGATTAAACCATTTCTAGAAATAACTGATGTTAAAGTAATTGCAGCTGGAGGAGTAATAAGAATTTCTAATTCAAGCATTATTAGGCATGGTAAATTACTTGATGTTAACTTTCCTAAAACTTGGTTAGAACAAGGACAAATTTTAGAATACTTTAGAGCCTTTTTATTAGGAAGAATGGCATGGAGCAGACTAAATGGTTTGTTGGTAATTTCTGGAGCCTTTGGTTTATTCGATAAAAAATTAGCCATAAAAGTAGGCGGATATGATACAAATACCGTTGGGGAAGACATGGAAATTATTGTACGAATGAGACGTTATTTAGAAGATACAAAACAAAAATATAAAGTAGCTTATATCCCAGATCCTCTTTGCTGGACAGAAGCTCCATACAATTATAAAACATTAATTTCTCAAAGAAACAGATGGACTCGAGGCACCATTGAAACGCTTAAAAGACACCGAAAAATAGGCTTTAATCCTAAATATAAAACTTTGGGACTTATTAGTTATCCGTATTGGTTCTTTTTCGAAAGAATGGCTCCAATTATAGAAGTTGCTGGTATTCTTTATTTTGGAATTCTTATGTTTCTTCATGAAGTAAGATGGGATTATGCCTTTGCATTTATTCTTATGGCCTATTTATTTTCGGTTCTGTTTTCGATAGTTGCTATTGTTTCTGAGGAACTTTCTTTTAATCAATATAAAAAGAAATCTACAGGCTTAAAATTAGTAATAATCGCTCTTATTGAACCTATAGTGAATCACCCTGTAATACTATATTCAGCAATTAAAGGAAATTTAGATTACTATTTTAATAAAAATAAAAAATGGGGTGAAATGGTTCGAAAAGGAATGAATAATGCGTAATACTATTAAAAATTTAATCATGAAGATAAAATCTTTTTTTATTAATAACTTAGAATATATATATTCGACAATTTCACTAATAGTTGTTTTTTGCTTATTAAGTTTAGTCGAAATATTCAAAAATTTCAACTTACAGTTATTTGCCTATAAATTATTAAATGATTTTTCTATGGGTTTAATAATTGGATTGGTGTTTCTTCCCCTGTATTTAATAATAAAACGTATTAAAACCTCCTTAGGAATACTCATAATCAAAATATTATTCTCAATTATCGCAATAATCCAGCTTGCCTTGATAGGATACAGTTTAACCACTCACATAAACCTTGGAGCAGATCTTATAGGATATAGTTTAAAAGACATATACACAACCGTAACTTCTTCAATATCAATATCATATTTATTATTTTTACCTTTTGTAGTTGTGACTCTATTGTATCTAGGATTCAATAAATTATTCAATCTATTTGGCAATAAAATTAACACCACAGCTTTACTTATAGGACTTTTCTTTTTTGGAAGTTTAAATTTATTGGTTGCAAACGCTAATAAACCTACTTCACAAAATAAATTACACTTCTTGATTGCTGATATCATAAGATCTAAAAATGATCGAGCCCAAGCTTCAGATGGAAATATAACCTATAAAAAAGAATTTCCTTTAGAGAAACCATTTGCGGATACAAAGGATGTATTGGCACCATTTTTTAATATTCACGCCGAAAAACCAAATATAGTATTTATCATTGTAGAAGGTCTTGGTAGCGATTTTGTTGACAAAGGCGAATACAAAGGCTTTACTCCTTATTTAGATTCATTAACAAATAAATCGCTCTATTGGCAAAATTTCGTTAGTAATGCAGGAAGAACATTTGGTGCATTGCCTTCAATAATGGGTTCATTACCGTTTGGCGAAAATGGCTTTATGGAAATGAATGAGTTACCCAAACATAATTCGTTAATTAGTATTTTAAAAACCAATGGCTATACATCGTCTTACTATTGTGGCGATGACTCTAATTTTGAAAGAAAAAACATTTTTTTAGAATATAATGGTATTGATAACATTATTGATGTCAATAAATTTGGACCTAGCTATGTGGCAACTAAAAAGAATGAAGGTGGTTTTTCATGGGGTTATCCAGATTCAGAAATATTCAGAAAAACATTGTCCGAAATAAAAGATAAAAAACAACCTCGATTAGATATTGTTATGACACTTTCTAATCACGAGCCGTTTGAAATACCATCTAAGAATATTTATTTAGATAAAGTGGAACGCATTCTAAAAACAAAATCCTATTTTGAACATAATAAAATGAATGATTATAAGGATATATTTGCGGCTCTTTTGTACACTGATAATTCTATAAAAAACTTTATTGAAGCCTATTCAAAAAAACCTGAATATTCTAATACAATATTTATAATCACGGGAGATCACAGACTAATACCAATTCCCCAAAAAGACAATTTATCAAGATTTCACGTTCCGCTTTATATTTTCAGCCCTATGTTGAAGAAAACAGCAAAATTCAAATCTATTTCTTCTCATCGTGATATAACACCTAGTTTGGTCTCTTTTTTAGTAAATAATTATAAGCTTAATAAGATAGAAAAAACTTCATGGTTAGGACAAGGTTTAGATACGGCAAGACAATTCAGAAGTACCCAAAACATATCCTTCATGAGGTATAAAGGCAGTATTAACGATTATATTTATAAAGATTATTTTTATTCTGGTGGTAGTCTATCTAAAATTGATGAAAATTTCAATATTAGTGAGACAAACAACGATATGCTCGAAACGATAACGAATTCCTTTAATGATTTTAAAAAATTAAATAGCTACTTGACATCAAAGAATAAAATTAACAATACCGCAATTAGCTTCAAAAAACCATCATTTGAATTTACAAAAGAAGAACTAGCAACAATACAAAAATTAACAAAAGGATTAGATTTTGATCAGGCTTTCCTATTGGCTAGAGATTTAGCATTCAAAAAAGACCATAAAAACGCCCAACTTATTTGCAATTATCTTTTAAATAAAAAGCCCGATTCTGCAGATACAAGAACACTAAAAGGCCGAATATTAGCATGGGATGGTGACTATAAAAATGCTGAAATTGAAATGTTAGAAGTGGTAAAAAGAACCCCTTTTTATAATGATAGTTATTTGGCATTAATGGACTTGTATAATTGGTCTAAGCAAGATTCGAAAGCAATTAAAATTGCAAAAAAAGCACTCGGTAATCAAGTTAAAAATGCTGAATTAGGCTATAAATTGGCACAAGCATATGAACGTGTAAAAAACAATAATCAAGCAGATAAAACGATTGATAGCCTTCTAAAATTATACCCAGAAAAGATAGATTACTTAAATTTCAAAAAATCCTTAAAAAAATGATTTCAAAAAAAGTAATAAAACTGACTTTCATAGTGACTTTTTTATACGTCTTTCAAATGTTTGGTCAACAAAATATTTTCAAAGGAGACCCAGATAAATCCTTTGAAAATGCGCGTAAAATGGCATTTAATCAGCAACGTAAACAGGCGCAAGATACTTTACAATTTATTTTAACAAAATATCCTGACTACCAAGATGTACGTTCTTTTTTAGCAACTACCTATTCTTGGGATGGTGATTATATAAAAGCGAGAAAAGAGTTTGCTGCCATTTTAAACAAAGATTCTAAAAGAAAAGACACATGGATTGCGGCAATCAAAAATGAATTATGGGGAGACACGCCATATATTGCTCTAGAAATGTCTAATAAAGCATTGGAAATATTTACAGCAGATTCTGAAATATTATTCTTAAAAGCAAAAGCACAAGAAAAAACTAGCAATACTCAAGAAGCTTTAGGTACAATTCAGTTGGTTTTAAATAAAAATCCAGCCGACCAAAATGCTATAGACTATAAAATAAATCTAAATAATTTATTAAGCCAAAATACCATTGGAATTAATTCATCTGTAGATTTTTATTCAAAAACATTTGATCCTATGCAATACCATACTCTAAAATATGCTAGGCAAACAAAGTATGGAAGCATTATTGCAAAAGTGAATTTTAATAGACGATTTAATGAAAATGGAATGCAATATGAAGTTGATATGTACCCTAAAATTTCAAAAGGATTATATGCTTATGCTAATTTAGGTTTTTCGAATTCATTTCTTTTTCCTGATATTAGATATGGTGCAGAATTATATAAATCATTGCCTAAAAGCTTCGAGGTTTCACTTGGTTTTAGGTCTCTAAAATACACCACAACTACAAATATTTATACAGGATCTATAGGCTGGTATAAAGGAAATAGTTATTTTTCATTCCGTCCATATTTAACTCCTGGAGACAAAGGAATGAGTAAATCAGGAACTTTTACTTACCGATATTATGGTAGTGACGCAGATAATTATATCGGAATTTCTACTGGTATAGGCTTTTCGCCAGAAAATAATCAATATAATATCAGTGGTACAATTGCTCCTATTATAAATTTAAAATCCCAAAAAATTAATTTATCCTATTATTTTTCTTCAGACAACAAACAAAATGCTTGGGGAACTCAATTTGGACTTACACATCAAGAAATGAGCTTTGACCAAGGCAATTATTTTTGGATTTATTCTCTTTCTCTAATTTGGGATTTGAAATTTAAATAAAGTTCAAAAAAACAAGAATAACGGCTGTCCTTAAAAAAAGCGTACCTTTGCACAAAATTTACGTTTTATGACCACTTTCGAACAATTCAATCTTCCAAAATCAGTACAAAAAGCAATCGATGATTTAGGATTTGTAACACCAACTCCCATTCAGGAAAAGACTTTTTCTGTGATAATGTCAGGACGTGATATGATGGGAATTGCACAAACCGGAACCGGTAAAACATTTGCTTACTTATTGCCTTTATTAAAATTATACAAATTCACACCCGGTCATACTCCCAAAATAGTGGTTTTAGTTCCAACACGTGAACTTGTTGTGCAAGTGGTCGAGGAAGTAGAAAAATTGACCAAATATATGTCCGTACGTACCATTGGGATTTTTGGTGGTGTAAATATAAATACTCAAAAAACAACTGTTTATCAAGGTTGCGACATTCTAGTGGGAACTCCTGGACGAATCATGGATTTAACATTGGATAATGTAATTCGTTTTGAAGAAATGCAGAAATTGGTAATCGATGAGTTTGACGAAATGCTAAATTTAGGTTTCCGAACTCAATTGACAGCCATTTTGGCAATGATGCCTAAAAAACGTCAAAACATTCTTTTTTCGGCAACTATGACGGATGAAGTAGATGCCATTTTGAATGATTATTTTGATTATCCTGAAGAAGTAACACTTTCAGCATCAGGAACTCCTTTAGAAAACATCAAACAAATTACCTATAAAGTTCCCAACTTCAATACCAAAATAAATCTGTTAAAACACTTATTACAAACCAATGAGGATATGAGTCGTGTTTTGGTTTTTGTGAATAACAAGAAAATTTCGGATATGGTTCACGAACGTATCGAGGAAGATTTCGAAGGTCAATTTGGTGTTATTCACTCGAATAAATCACAAAATTATCGTTTGAGTACCATGGCGACTTTCCAAGAAGGGAATCTTCGTGGTTTAATCACCACCGATATTATGGCGAGGGGTTTGGATATTTCGAATATTACGCACGTAATCAACTTTGAAATGCCAGAACTTCCAGAATTATACATGCACCGTATTGGCCGAACAGGTCGTGCCGATGCGAAAGGAACTGCTATCAGCTTAATTGCTCCTCGCGAAGAAGAATCAAAAGTTGCCATTGAAGTATTAATGGACATGGAATTAGAAACTGAAACTTTCCCAGAAACTGTAGAAATTTCATTGAAACTTATCGAACCTGAAAAAGACAGACAACCTATTAAGTTCTTAATGAAAAAACAGAAATTAGAAGGTGACGGCGCTTTTCAAGAGAAAAGTAAAAAGAATAAAAAAGTCAATTTAGGAGGTCCAGGTGTAACCAAGAAAAAAACACATGGTTCTGTCAATAGAAATATGTTGAAAAACCAAGCTAAAAAGAGAAAAGATAAAAATAAATAAAATGCAAAAGAGGCTAAAAATGACAATCATTTTTAGCCTCTTTTTTATAAATCAACTGCTATTATATTTTATCGAAAACTAAGCAAACTGGAGAGCACAAAGGAATTCTTTTTCCAGTATCGGAGAGAATTCCAGTAGTTTTATCTCTTTTGAAAATTACAATTTCATTAGTGTATTGATGACCAACCAATAGGAAATTACCTGTTGGATCAATCGCGAAATTACGAGGTCCTTTTCCTAAAGTGCTTACTCTTCCAACCCATTTTAATTTTCCTTGTTTAAGTATTTTATAGGTCGAAATGTCATTGGCAGTTCCACGATCTGTGGCATAAAGGAATTTTCCGTCAGGCGAAAGATGAATATCCGCCGAACCAATATCTCCTTTAAATTCTTTGGATTCAATTGTGGTTTCGAACACTTTTTTCAATATTCCGTTTGCATAACTAAATCGTGTCAAAGTTCCGTCTAATTCTTGCAAAACATACACAAATTTCCCGTCTTTACTAAAGGTTAAATGCCTTGGTCCACTTCCTGATTTTACATCAATACTGCTTTTGAGTTTTAAAATTTCGGTGGTAGCATTTGGATTATATTGGTATATATATACTTTATCCGTTCCTAAATCATTCGATAAAACATATTTCTTGTCCGGCGAAAAATACACCATGTGAACGTGTGCACTTTCTTGTCTTTTTTCGTTAATTCCTTTTCCAAAATGTTGTACGACTTGTTTCGCTTCGGCTAGACTTCCATCATTATTTTTGCCGAAAACCGAAATATTTCCACCATTATAATTAGCTACAATTACATTTTTGTCGTCATTAATAATATAACAAGGATCGGATCCTTTTGAATCTTGTGAGTTAATTAAGTTTAATTTTCCACTTTTCGAATCAAATCCAAAAGTACTAATGGTGCTTTTTGGACCATTTTCATTCACGGAATAAACAAACTTTTTATCGGATGAAACCGTCAAATAACTTGGATTGATAACATTCTCAGTGGTGCTTTTTGAATTGAAATTTCCAGTATTCGAATCAAATTCATATACATAAATTCCTTTGCTATCACAGCTGTTGGTATACGTTCCAACAATCAAATTGAATTTATTTTCTTGAGCTTGCAAAGCACCAAATGCAAAAACAGAAAGAAGAACGGCATAAATAGTTTTCATATATTTCTTTTTAGAAAAACAAAAGTAGGCAATATATAAATGCCTTAACATCTAAAATGCTATACTTTTTGATAAAAATGTAGCAATATAACTTACAATTATTTACAAATTTGTATTTTTGACAAATTCTATAATTGAATGCAATTCAAACATCCCGAAATCCTCTATTTTCTTTTCTTATTGGTAATACCAATTCTGGTTCATTTGTTTCAATTGCGCCGTTTCAAAAAAGAATATTTCACGAATGTGCGCTTCTTGAAGGAGCTTTCCATTCAAACCAGAAAGAGTTCCAAGATTAAAAAATGGCTACTTTTAGCAACCCGATTGCTATTATTAACTTGTATTATTATTGCTTTTGCCCAACCTTTCTTCAAAGCCAAAGACAGCAAAAATAGTTCTAACGAAATGTACATCGTTCTGGACAATTCTTTTTCGATGCAAGCCAAAGGTCAAAAAGGAGAATTGCTTAAAAGAGCCGTTCAGGAATTACTCGAAAACACACCCGAAAACCAAACTTTTTCTTTAATTACCAATTCCGAAACATTTTGGAATACGGATATAAAATCGATTAAGTCAGCATTGCAAAACCTTAAATACAGTGCTTTGCCGTTTCAACTAGAAAGTGCGATGGCAAAAATTAAATCCCGAAAATCGGCCTTTAATAAAGACATAATTATCATTACCGATGCGGTTGGTTTAGAACCAAAGCAGTTAAAAAGTATCGATAAAAGTTTTAATACTAATTTTATTATTCCTAAAACAGAACATAAAAATAACGTTTCGATTGACAGTGTTTTTATTCATCAAACTTTGGACGATTTCTATGAAATTGGTCTAAAAGTAGTAGCTTATGGCGATGATAAAAAAGAGATTCCTGTGGCTTTGTATAATCAAAACAAACTGATTGCAAAGACTTTGACCAAATTAGAAACCAAGGAAAAGACGCTATATTTCACCATTCCGAAAAAGGATTTTCACGGTTATTTTTCGATTATCGATAACAGTTTAGAATATGACAACACCTTGTTTTTCAGCATTTCGAAACCCGAAAAAATTAATGTAATCAGTATTGGTGCGCCCGAAAAAAGCAACTTCTTAGGGCGAATTTATACCAGCGACGAATTCAATTATAATAACTTTGCAATTGGAACTTTAGACTATAATTTACTCGAAAAACAGGATGCAATTGTTTTGAATGAATTAGACGAAATTCCACAAGCTTTACAAACTACGTTGAAATCATTTTCGGAGAAAGGCGGAAACCTTATTATTATTCCATCGGCGAAAAATGCTGTTTCAAATCTAAATCAGTTTCTAAGTAATTTAGGATCTATCCAATTCAAAACTTTGGAAAACAAAGAAAAATTAGTGACGAAAATCAACTTTAATCATCCGCTGTTTGATGGCGTTTTCGAAAGTAAAATCGATAATTTTCAGTATCCAAAAACAAAAACTTCGTTTGGAATATCAAGTTCAAATCCAGCAGCTTTATATTACGCTGACCAAACCGCTTTTTTGACTTCGACGAACAAAGTTATTTCTTCCGTTTATGTTTTCGCAGCGCCAATTAATCTAGAAAACTCTAATTTTCAGCAATCGCCATTAATTGTTCCGACCTTTTATAAAATGGCAATAAACAACCAAAATAAAGGCTTAAAAGCGCTAACAATTGGTAATAATAATCCTTATTTGGTTGACGTTAATTTGTCGAAAGACGAAATTTTGAATGTCAAAAACGAACATGAAACCTTTATTCCAATTCAACAAATTCTGAATAATAAAGTACAACTTACATTTAATGATTATCCGGAACAAGCGGGTAATTTTGGGATTTACAAACAAAAAGAGTGGTTGCAAAACATCAGTTTTAACTATAATCGAACCGAAAGTAATTTGGCTCAAGCCAATGAAAATATACTTTCCGACTATAAAAC
Source organism: Flavobacteriaceae bacterium (assembly GCA_947373225.1). GTDB lineage: Bacteria > Bacteroidota > Bacteroidia > Flavobacteriales > Flavobacteriaceae > Flavobacterium. The sequence goes on from CANBWX010000041.1 coordinate 17,448, forward strand.
GAATGATTCTATAAACACCATTTTCGATACGTTACAAACCAACCGAATCGACAATCAAATTTGGAAATGGTTTGTTATCTTTGCATTGCTTTTTCTGGTAACCGAAATGGCAATTATACGATTCGTGAAGTAAAACGAAAGTCAAATAATTAAATAAGCACTATGAAAATAATCATCCGGGGCGCAAAAATCATCGATTCCGAAAGTCCTTTTCACAACAAAACAGCGGATATTCTAATTGTTGATGGAAGCATCAAAAAAATAGGACAATCACTTCCCAATTCAGAAAACGCCGACGAAATAAAACTAGATAATTTACATGTTTCCCAAGGTTGGTTTGACAGCAGCGTTTCTCTTGGCGAACCTGGTTTTGAAGATCGTGAAACTATTGCCAACGGATTAAATGTTGCAGCACGAAGTGGTTTTACCGCAATTGCTTTGCAACCCAACTCCTCCCCGATTATTGACAATCAATCGCAAATAAATTTTGTAAAAACGAAAGCCAATGGTTTTGCCACTCAACTTTTCCCGATTGGCGCTTTAACAAAAGGCAGCGAAGGAAAAGATATGGCAGAATTATTCGATATGAAAAATGCAGGCGCAGTAGCTTTTGGAGATTATAATAAAAGCTTAGACAATGCTAATTTGCTTAAAATAGCCTTGCAATATGTGCAGGATTTTGACGGATTAGTCATTGCTTTTGCCCAAGATTCGAATATAAGAGGAAACGGAGTTGCTAATGAAGGCGTAGTTTCTACAAAATTAGGATTAAAAGGAATTCCAAATTTAGCCGAAGAATTGCAAATCGCCAGAAACTTATTTCTATTGGAATACACAGGTGGAAAATTACATATTCCGACAATTTCTACAGCAAAATCAGTACAATTAATCAAAGATGCTAAAGCAAAAGGTTTGAACGTAACTTGTAGTGTTGCTGTGCATCATCTGGTTTTAACCGATGAAACATTAGAAAGTTTTGACACAAGATATAAGGTTTTGCCGCCATTGCGAACTGAAACCGACCGAAAAGCATTGCTTGCGGGAATTCTTGACAATACAATCGACATCATTACGTCCGACCATAATCCGATTGATATTGAGCATAAAAAGATGGAATTTGATGGTGCCAAAAACGGAACAATTGGTTTAGAAAGTGCTTTTGGTGCTTTATTAACTGTGTTACCTTTAGAAAAAGTAATCGAAAAATTGACTTCGGGAAAAACCACTTTCGGAATAGAAAATCAACCAATTGATGAAGGCAAAATAGCAAATATCACTTTATTCAATCCTGAAGGAAAAAGCATTTTTACCAAAGAAAACATCTTATCGAAATCAAAAAATTCAGCTTTTCTAGGAGTAGAATTAAAAGGAAAAACATACGGAATTTTTAACCAAGGGAAATTAGTTCTGTAACTACATAAAATCAGACCTGACAGGTTTTAAAAACCTGTCAGGTATAGCAAAACATACATAAATGGACAACATCGAACAAGGAAAAACGGCAGCAATAACAAGCTATATATTAATCATTGGTGTTTTTATTGCCATGTCAATGAATAGTGGAGAAGACAAAAATTCGTATGCTTCTTTTCACATTCGTCAAGCACTGGGTTTATCGATCACTTTTATTTCATTGGGTTTAATCATCAGCAATTTCGACAATCCTATGATTTCGATTTCGATGTGGGTTTTTCTCTCTGTTTTATGGACTTACGCAATTTTTAGCGCCATAAACGGCGAAACAAAACCAATTCCTTTATTAGGAGGATTTTTTCAAAAAGCATTTAAAAGCATATCTTAAAAAAAATGAAATTATCCTTAGAATATCTTGTAAGAGAACCGAAAATAAAGTTAGACAAAAATCCCCTTTTGCTATTACTTCACGGTTATGGCAGTAATGAGCAAGATTTATTTTCATTTGCCACGGAACTTCCCGACGAATATTATATCGTTTCAGCTCGTGCTCCATACAATATGCAATACGGAAGTTACGCTTGGTACGCCATCAATTTTGATGCAGATCAAAACAAGTTTTCGGATAATGAACAAGCAAAAGTTTCAAGAGATTTAATCGCTAAATTCATTGACGAATTGGTTGCAAATTTCCCGATTGACACTAAAAATGTTACTTTAATTGGCTTTAGCCAAGGAACAATTTTGAGTTATGCGGTGGCGCTTTCGCATCCAGAAAAAGTGCAAAGAGTTGTTGCCATGAGCGGTTATATCAATACCGAAATTTTAGAAGAAAACTATCTAAAGAATTCTTTCTCAAATCTGAAAATATTCGCTTCACACGGAACCGTAGACCAAGTAATTCCTGTAGATTGGGGACGAAAAGCAAAACCTTTTTTGGAGAATTTAGGAATCGAAATAACCTATAAAGAATACCCAATTGGTCATGGAGTTTCTCCGCAAAACTTTTATGATTTCAAGAATTGGCTTGCGCAGAAATAATTATTTTTGGTAAATAAAAGATTGAATTGTTTCAAAAGAAACGGTTTCATCCTCATTTACAAAATACTTTAATAAGACTTCGCCCCAATATTCGCCATCACTAAAATCGGCAATAATCCAACGGTGATTTAGGATCTTTACCTTGTTGATTATAAATTTATTAGCTCCGATTTGATCTTGTCCAGTGTACGGATTTCCTTTTGGATTAGCGTTCAAATCCATTAATTTCTCGGTTACAAAAGGGATTAATTTTTCAATTTGAATCGTTTTTTTAGCATTATCTGGATTGAAATAATTTTGCGAATTTTCATTTTTTTCCAAAGAAAAATAATTGGCATCAGCCAGTTTTTGGGTTGAAGAAACAAGGCTATCTTTCAATCTTTTGGTTGTGTTTTCGGATCTACTTTTTTCAAAAGTTAGTTCACTACTTAAATACTTATAGGTAAAAACATTCAAAAGTAAAACAAGAATAAAAAGATAAAGCAGTAATGATTTTTTCATTTTCAAATAATATTAAATAGTAATTTCTAAATTGTCATAAGCCAAATAAACGTTCTTCGGAAGTTTTTGTTGTACTTCTTCATGAAAACCTAAAATATGGCTAATGTGAGTAATATAAGCTTTTTCAGGTTGAACCAAATGAATAAAATCTAAAGCTTCTTCCAAGTTAAAATGGGTATTATGAGGCTCTTCGCGTAAAGCGTTTACAACCAAAACTTTCAAATTTTTCAATTTATTCATTTCGCTTTTTTCGACTGTTTTTACATCTGTTAAATAAGCAAAATCATCAATTCTATAACCAAAAACCTGTAAACTTCCATGCATCACATTTATAGGAATTGCCATTTTATTACCAATCGAAAAAGGATGATTATTAACTACTTCAACTATTTTTACAGAAGGAGCTCCTGGGTATTTATTTTCGGTTTCAAAAACATAATCAAATCGTTTTTTTAGATTTTCAATTACTCTTTTGTGAGCATAAATTGGAATATCTCCTTGCTTAAAATTAAACGGACGTATATCGTCTAAACCAGCCGTATGATCCGAATGTTCATGAGTATATAAAATCCCGTCTACTTTTTGACAATTAGACGTAAGCATTTGTTGTCTAAAATCGGGGCCGCAATCGATTACGTAGGAATTATTATCCCAAGAAATCCAAACCGAAACACGAAGTCTTTTATCTTTAAAATCAGTGCTTTGACATACCGAATGATTACTTCCAATGACAGGAATTCCTTGTGAAGTTCCAGTTCCTAAAAAATATACATTCATCTAGCACGGTTTTTGTAAATTATTTTACAAAAATAGGATTATTTATCTTTCATTAGAAACCTATTTAATTAACTTTGCAATAAAATTAGCCCTATCTAAATAATATGGATACCGAAATAAAATTGAAAGGTGATAAAATCATCGAACAAATTCCTTCTATAAAAGACAAAGCTCTTCGTATCAATTTAAACGAAAACATTTACGGGACTTTTGCCGAAATTGGAGCCGGACAAGAAACCGTAAGACATTTTTTTAGAGCCGGTGGTTCATCAGGAACAATTGCGAAGGCAACCTCGGCTTATGACAAAGACTTTAGCGATGTTATTTACGGAATTGAAGATGATGGCCGCTATGTTACCGAAAGCCGACTTAAAAAAATGCTTTCGCATGAAGTAGAACTAATTGAAAAACGATTAAGCAGAGAAAAACATCCCAATAAAATGTTTTTTAGTTATGCCAATACCGTTTCGACAATAGATTTTGCCAAACAATTTAAAGGACATGGTTGGGTTGGTATTCGTTACCAAATTGAACCTGACGAAGAATACAACGATATTATTCTTCACATTCGTTTTAAAGAAACCGATGTTCGTTTGCAACAAGAAACACTTGGTATTCTAGGCGTGAATTTAATTTATGGTGCTTATTATAAAAATAATGATCCAAAACGTTTATTGCGTTATTTATACGATCACTTAGATAAAGACCAATTAGAAATAGACACAATCAATTTTTCGGGACCTCGTTTTGCTCAAGTAGATAATCGTTTGATGAGTTTACAATTGGTGAAAAACGGAATGACCGATGCCGTAATATTTGACCCTCAAGGTCGAAATGTACTTCCTGCGGCAATTTTATACAAAAAAAACATACTTACTTTAAGAGGGAGTTTTCGTCCCGTTACCAAAGTAAATATGGATATGTATGAAGAATCATTAAAAATGTTTTTGGACGAAAATAAAGTCGATGCTGAAAACACCTTGGTTATCTTCGAAATCACTTTATCCAACTTGCGTTCTGACGGTGAAATTGACGAACGCGATTTTATGGATCGTGCTGAACTCCTTTGTTCGCTTGGACAAACGGTAATGATTTCGAATTTTCAGGAATATTATAGAGTGGTTGAATACTTCTCGAAATATACCAAAGCTAGAATGGGATTGGCAATGGGTGTAAACAATTTAGTTGACATTTTTGACGAAAAATACTATCGCCATTTGAGTGGTGGGATTCTAGAAGCTTTCGGAAAATTATTCTATCGGGATATGAAAGTATATTTATATCCAATGATTGATGAAAACGGTGAAATTATGAATTCCGAAACATTAAGGGTTCACCCAAGAATGAAGGAATTATATAAATTTTTTAAATTCAACGGAAAAGTAGTAGATATTACAAACTATAATCCTAAAAATTTAGAAGTATTCTCGCGTGAAGTTTTGAAAATGATTAGCGAAAACAAACAAGGCTGGGAAGCTATGTTACCTACTGGTGTTGCTGAAATCATCAAAACACATCAACTTTTTGGGTATCATCCAGATCGATTATTTGAAAAAAAGAATTAGGTAAAAACTAAACACATAAAAAAATGCCGATAAAATATTTTATCGGCATTTTTTATATGAAATCATATTGTTGTCGTTGCTAATGCAATTACTTTTAATTTTGTCATTTCGACAAAGGAGAAATCACATTAGTTGCTCACATGATGTGATTCTTCGCTCCTCAGAATGACAAAATAAATTTAATAAATTACTTGATCTCAACTACTATTTCAATATCTGCGCAGCGTGAGCCTTGGTTTTTACTTCCGAAATCACTTCGTCGATAATTCCATTTTCGTCGATTACAAAAGTGGTTCTGTGAATACCATCATATTCTCGTCCCATGAATTTTTTGGGTCCCCAAACTCCAAAAGCTTGAATTACGGATTTATCTTCATCGGCTAATAACGGAAATGGAAAACTGTATTTTTCCTTGAATTTTGCTTGAGCTTTTGCAGCATCGGCACTTACGCCTAAAAGCTCGTAATTATTGGCTTGAAAACGCTCAAAATTATCTCTTAAATCGCAGGCTTCGGCGGTACATCCTGGCGTATTTGCTTTTGGATAAAAGAAAACTACTAATTTTTTTCCTTTATAATCGGCTAATTGATGGGATTTTCCGTCTTGATCTAATCCTGAAAATTGGGGTGCTTTATCGCCTTTTTTTAATGTTGTCATAATTGGGTTTTAGGTATTGGGTACTTGGTTCTGCGTTTTAGGTTTGCCCCAGATTACAGTGAAAACCCCGCAGTTTTTGAAGCTATTTTTTCTTGAAATAGCAAAGCGACCAAAGGAAGCTCTTGCTATTGCTTTGAAAAAAAGCTTTGAAAACGAGGAGTTGCAACGGAAAGCTGGATTAGGCAAATAATAGAAATTATAGTATTTTTACCATTCAAAATTACTAAAAAATGACGAAAGCTGAGCGTGTAACGTTTGTTATTAATACGTTAAAAGAATTGTATCCCGAAATCCCGATTCCGTTGAATCATAAGGATCCATATACGCTGCTGATT
>CANBWX010000042.1 GCA_947373225.1 Flavobacteriaceae bacterium
TAAAATCATTGAATTTCTTCACGTAAAACCTGGAAAAGGTCCAGCTTTTGTTAGAACAAAACTAAGAAGTTTATCTAACGGAAAAGTATTGGACAATACTTTTTCAGCAGGACATAAAATTGAAGAAGTGAGAGTTGAAAACCATAAATTCCAATATTTATATCCAGAAGGTGATGAATTTCATTTTATGAATGTAGAATCTTTTGAACAAATATCATTGAACAAAAATGTATTAGATTCACCTGATTTATTGAAAGAAGGCGAAAACGTTATGATCGCAATCAACACTGAAACTGATTTACCTCTTTCTGTAGATATGCCAGCTTCGGTAATTCTTGAAGTGACTTATGCAGAACCAGGAATAAAAGGAAATACTGCTACAAATGCTACAAAATCGGCTACGGTTGAAACTGGAGCAACTGTAAATGTACCTTTATTTATTAATGAAGGTGACAAAATAAAAATTGACACCACTACTGGAAATTACATGGAACGTGTAAAAGAATAGTTGAATAAGTCAAAATGAAATTCAGCAAAACCCATACTTTAAAAGAAATTGCAAGTATCATCAACTGTGAATATGTTGGTGATGCAGATTTTTCGGTCACAGGAATGAACGAGATTCACGTTGTAGAATCGGGAGATATCGTTTTTGTAGATCATCCAAAATATTACGATAAAGCTCTAAATTCAGCAGCAACCACAATTTTGATAAACAAAAATGTGGATTGTCCAGAAGGAAAAGCATTGTTAATTTCTGATGATCCTTTTAGGGATTTCAATACTTTGACCAATCATTTCAAACCATTTCAGTTTGCTAGTGTAGCTATTTCAGCTTCCGCCAAAGTAGGAGCGGGAACTGTAATTCAGCCAAATTCTTTCATCGGAAATCACGTTGTTATTGGAGAAAATTGCTTAATTCATTCGAACGTTTCTATTTATGATCATACTGTAATTGGTAATAATGTGATTATTCACGCTGGAACTATTCTTGGAGCAGATGCTTTCTATTATAAAAAACGCGCTGAAGGTTATGACCAATTAATTTCTGGCGGAAGAGTTGTGATTCAAGACAATGTAGGTATTGGAGCGCTTTGTACGATTGATAAAGGAGTTACTGGCGATACAACCATTGGCGAAGGAACAAAAATCGATAACCAAGTGCATGTTGGTCACGACACTGTTATTGGAAAAAAATGCTTAATTGCTTCTCAAACTGGGATTGCAGGTTGCGTAATAATCAAAGACGAAGTCACTATTTGGGGACAAGTAGGAACAACAAGCGGAATCACAATAGGAGAGAAGGCAGTTATTTTGGGTCAAACCGGAGTAACAAAATCAGTTGAAGGTGGAAAAACTTATTTTGGTACACCAATAGAGGAATCTAGAGAGAAATTGAAACAATTGGCCAACATTAAAAAGATACCTGAAATTTTAAGTAAATTAAAATAATTAGGACAAATAAAGAAATTGGTTAGAAATTTCACGGTTATTTGGTAAATAAAAGGCAATAAATTATCGAGATGGTATCAAATGTGCTAATTCTGTTAATTTAGTTCAAAAAAACTGAATATTGAATACCATTTACAGCGTACTATTTTATACTTTTGCACAACAATTAAAAAAACTACATAAAAATATATATCATGAGTGTTTTAGTTAATAAAGATTCCAAAATTATTGTTCAAGGTTTTACAGGAAGCGAAGGAACTTTCCATGCTTCTCAAATGATTGAGTATGGTACCAATGTTGTAGGTGGAGTTACGCCAGGAAAAGGTGGAACAATCCATTTAGAGCGTCCCGTTTTTAATACTGTTAAAGATGCAGTAGATCAAGCAGGAGCGGATACAACCATCATTTTTGTACCGCCAGCTTTTGCTGCTGATGCAATTATGGAAGCTGCAGATGCAGGTATCAAAGTGATTATCGCTATTACTGAAGGAATTCCGGTAGCAGATATGATAAAAGCAAATAACTATATTAAAAATAGAGATTGCAGATTGATAGGTCCAAACTGTCCTGGTGTAATTACTCCGGGTGAAGCTAAAGTAGGTATTATGCCTGGTTTTGTTTTCAAAAAAGGAACTGTTGGAATTGTTTCAAAATCTGGAACTTTAACTTACGAAGCTGCGGATCAGGTAGTGAAACAAGGTTTAGGAATTACAACTGCAATTGGAATTGGTGGAGATCCAATTATTGGAACTACTACAAAAGATGCTATCGAATTATTCATGAATGATCCAGAAACGGAATGTATCGTTATGATTGGTGAAATTGGTGGTCAATTAGAAGCTGATGCAGCAAAATGGATCAAAGCAGATGGAAACCGCAAACCAGTTATTGGATTTATTGCTGGCGAAACTGCTCCAAAAGGTAGAACAATGGGTCACGCAGGTGCAATCGTTGGTGGTGCTGATGATACAGCCGAAGCAAAAAAACGCATTATGAGAGAATGTGGAATTCACGTTGTAGATTCTCCTGCTGAAATTGGAAAAAAAGTAAAAGAAATTTTAGGATAATCTAAAATACACAATAAAATAAAATACCTCACGGGTTTTCGTGGGGTATTTTATTTATTAATAATAATAGAAAATACGATGTATAAAGAATTAAAAAAGTTCAAAGTCAAAAATCAATTTAGTTATACTACTGATGATAGTTTAGAAGAAGTTTGTAACGCTACTGAAACAGGAAGCGGAATTTTTCTTGTTTACGCTGTTGAGGGAGAAGTCAAAGAGTTGATTATGGTTGGTTCTACTGGAACTATTCAAAACGACGGGACATTAAAAAGCAAAAATGGTGGATTGTTCGACAAAATTGTAAACGGACACCAATTTGCAAAAACGGGAAGAAAATATTCATGGCCAGCACAAATGAAAATCGAAAATATTGCTCGTTTAGAAGTATATTGGTACGAAACTTTCAACGAGAAAAATAAAGGAATTCCAACTTTCGTAGAAGGACAAATTTTACAAAACTTCCTTGACGAAAACGGTAAATTACCAAGATGGAATGTTGCATTTTAATACAGCATTCTAAATAGATATTCAGAGCTCCACAATTTTTGGAGCTTTTTTTTTATGTTAAAAAGGACTAGACCATTTTTTATCTACATAAACATTTGTTCCTGAAAGCGTTTTCAAGAAGGCAACTAAAGCATCGACTTCCGTGGCGGTAAGATTTAATTGTTGTCCGAAGCCATTTGGAGCTAATCTTGGGTCAAGATTGGTGTTTCCTGGAGCAAGATTAATTTTGCCATAATGACCAATTACAGTTTGCAAACTTGTAAAGACACCAGTATGCATCATAGGACCATTTATAGTTCCGTCAATTTTGACTAAGTTTCTTAATGACGGAGCTTTAGTATTTGTAATATCAATTCCGGTTCCGTTTAAAACGCCAATAATCCCGTTGTTTTTTGTGTTTGGATCAATATCAAATTCAGGAGCAGCATGACAAGCGGCACAACCTACACCGCCAGAAATTCTTGAACCTGTTGTGTCAAAAATTGGAGCTGCCAAAAATAGATTTTTACCTTGATTTTCTTGAGCGGTAAAATTGGCAAAATTTTGGTTTTCGGTTGCAACCAAAGCTCTTCCTATGTCGTATTTCGAATCGAATGATTGAATACTTCTTACAAATTGTGCCAATGCCAATTGCATTTTATTTTCGGTGATTTCTTCCGAACCATACGTATATTTGAATAATTCCTTGTAATAGGCAATGTTTTGAAGTTTTGCTATTAATGTCGAAATTGATCCGTCACCACTTGTTCCGCTGAAACCCATTTCAGTATGATTTTGAATAGGTTGTGTAGTTTGAATTTCTAAAGTTGCAGCTCTTTCATCCCAAAAGAATTTGGTTTCTTTTGAAAATCTAGCATTTACCAACCGCATAGAATGTCGAGCTGTTGTTCCGTTAACTCCATCGCTAGCAACTGCAATATCTCCAAAAGCATTGGCTTGGATATGACAGGAAGAACACGAAATAGTATTATTTGAAGATAAATTAGTGTCATAAAATAACACTCGTCCTAGTGTTGCTCCTTTGTCAGTGATAGGGTTTCCAGCAGTGTTGTCTTTTGTAATATAGGCCGGAATCGTTTGATTGGCATAATTGGCTAGATTATTCAAATCTATTTTACCTGTAAATTTTGCAGTAACATTTGGATATAAATCCGTAACGATAGTATCTGTGGAATTACTACTATTACTACAAGAAGATATTATCAATGAAAAAGCGAATAAGAAAACCAACGGAAAATTTTTCATAGACAAAATAGGATTTTAAAACGGGTTTGTTTTAATTTATTAAAAGCTAACGAATTTTAAGTTAAATTATTTTATAAAAGGTTTAATTGAACGCTGAATCTTTTTTGAAACCACAAATATTCTTATATTTGGCGACTATTACCTAGCCCTGATAGAAGTGGAAATCCTTTTATGTTTTTGCTGCCAGAAACATAAAAGATTGCAACGAATAGCAGGACACGAACGAAGAGAACTGGCGAAGCAAATAGCTTCAAATAAAAAATAAATTAATTGTAAAATATGAAATTACTCGAAGGAAAAGTTGCCATAATTACTGGCGCAAGTCGCGGAATAGGAAAAGGAATTGCGGAAATTTTCGCAAAAAACGGTGCAAATGTTGCGTTTACCTATAGTTCATCTGTAGAATCTGCTTTGGCATTGGAAAACGAATTGAATGCAATGGGCATAAAAGCCAAAGGATATCAATCGAATGCTGCCGATTTTAACGAAGCGCAAACTTTTGTAGATGCAGTTTTAGCTGAATTTGGAACGGTTGATATTTTGATAAACAACGCCGGAATTACCAAAGATAATTTGCTAATGCGTATGTCTGAAGCTGATTTTGACAACGTAATTGATGTTAATTTAAAATCCGTTTTTAATATGACTAAAGCAATTCAAAGAACTTTTTTGAAAAAGCGTGCAGGTTCAATTATCAATATGAGTAGTGTAGTTGGTGTTTCAGGAAATGCAGGACAAACTAATTATGCGGCTTCAAAAGCGGGTGTTATTGGTTTTACAAAATCAGTAGCGTTAGAATTAGGTTCACGTAACATTCGTTGCAACGCAATTGCTCCAGGATTTATTGAAACTGAAATGACGGCAAAATTAAGCGACGAAGTGGTGCAAGGTTGGAGAGATGGAATTCCGTTGAAACGTGGCGGAACAACTGAAGATGTTGCAAATGCTTGTCTTTTCTTAGCTTCGGATATGAGCGCATACATTACAGGGCAAGTTTTGAATGTTTGCGGAGGAATGCTTACTTAAAATCTATTAAAAGATTTAATGATTTAAGAATTTAAAGATTTTTATATTAGTAAATATTTAGAATTTTTAAATTATTTAATTTTCAATCTTTAAATTTAAAAAAATGACCACAAACACCATTCTGTTACTATTGTTTTCTTTATTAGTAGCAGGTAGTTTGTCGTTTTTTCAATATTATTATAAAGCCAAAACGAAGTCGAATGTGAACTTAGTTTTGGCTTTTTTACGATTTTTATCGATTTTTGGAATCTTATTGTTGTTGATTAATCCAATAATTTCTAGAAGTACTTTTGAAATAATAAAAACACCTTTACCAATTGTTGTTGATAATTCCAGTTCGATTATTGATTTGAAAGCCAAAGAAACGACATTGGAATTGTATAAAAAGCTATCTCAAAACAAGGATTTACAAGAAAAATTTGAAGTGCAATCGTATCGATTTGACAGTGATTTTCAACAATCGGAAGAATTTGATTTTAAAGGAAATCAAACGAATATTGATGAAGTTGCTCAAAACCTGAAAAGCATTTATAAAAACACCAATTTCCCAACGGTTTTGATTACGGACGGAAACCAAACTTCGGGTAATGATTATGTTTATTCTTTTGATAAAAACTACAAAGTTTATCCGTTGGTTGTTGGTGATACAACGAAATTTTTGGATTTGAAAGTGACACAATTGAATGTCAATAAATACGCTTTTCAAAAGAATAAATTTCCTGTTGAAGTGTTTTTACAATATTCAGGAAACAAAAGTATAAATGCTGATTTTAGTATTTCGCAAGGAAATTCGATTTTGAGCAAACAATCAGTTTCTTTTTCTTCATCGAAAAAAACAGCGATTATTAACGTTTTGCTTCCTGCCGATAAAGTAGGATTACAAGTTTTTAAAGCTACGATTTCATCCAAAGAAAATGAGAAAAACACCTATAATAATACCAAGAATTTTGCTGTTGAAGTGATTGATCAAAAGACAAATATTGCTATTGTTTCAGCAATAAATCATCCAGATATTGGTGCATTGAAGCGCGCTATTGAATCTAATGCGCAACGAAAAGTAACTGTTGTTAAACCAAACGAAATCAAACTATTAAAAAATTATAATATTCTAATTTTATATCAGCCAACTCCTGAATTTAAGTCGGTTTTTGAAAGTAATAAATTAGCCAGTATTAATACTTTTATTATCACAGGAAACAACACCGATTTTAATTTTTTGAACCAACAGCAAACCAATTTGGTTTTTAAAATGAGCGCACAAAAAGAAGATTATTTAGCCGAATTTAATTCGCAGTTTAATCTGTTTGCGATTGACAATTTAGGTTTTGAAAATTTCCCGCCTTTGCAAAATGCTTTTGGAACAGTGACTACAAACGGAAATGTTTCGACCTTGCTTTCGTCGAAAATCAGAAATATGGCAACGAATTCTCCTTTATTGGCTTTCGCCGAAAATCAGGGAAAACGTTCCGCTTTTCTTTTGGGTGAAAATAGCTGGAAATGGCGATTACAAAGTCACGTTGACAATCAATCCTTCGAGAAATTTGATGTTTTTGTAGATAAAATAATTCAGTTTTTGGCTTCTAATAACGCTAAAAAATCGTTGGTTGTTAATCATGAAAATTTCTATAATTCAGGAGAATCAATTGAAATTTCGGCTCAGTATTTTAATAAAAACTACGAATTCGACGAGAAAGCACGTTTGACAATTTCGGTAACGAATAGTAAAACAAAGCAAACCAAAAACTATGATTTATTAAAGAGAAATAATTCTTTCAAAGTAAATCTTGACGGACTTTTAGCCGGACAATATAATTTTTCTGTAAAGGAATTAAATTCAAAAACTACATATTCGAGTCATTTTGAAATCTTGGATTTTAACATCGAAAAGCAATTTGTAAATCCAGATGTTGAGAAATTGAATCAATTGGCTCAGCAAACACAAGCGAAAGTTCATTATCCAAATCAAGTAGATGCTTTAATAAAAACACTTTTGGAAAATGAAAATTATAAAGCCATTCAGAAAGCTGTTGTTACAAAAACTCCTTTGATTGATTGGATTTGGTTGTTAATTTTTATTGCAATTTCACTTTCCGCAGAATGGTTTATTAGAAAATATCATGGAATGTTGTAGTTTTTTTATTCCTTTAAATGCAAAATACAAATTATGGATTTTAGACTAAAAGTATTCTTCACGGTTGCCAATAGATTGAGCTTTACAAAAGCGGCGAAGGAATTGTTTATTACTCAACCAGCTGTTTCTAAACACATTCAAGAATTGGAAGAGCAATATAAAATTAAATTTTTTGATAGAAATGGTTCTAAAATTTCACTTACCAATGCTGGCGAATTATTATTAAAACACACCAAAAATATCTTTGAAGTTTATCGGGAAATTGATTTTGACATGAGCGCTTTAATCAATCAGCAGCGAGGATTACTTCGGTTGGGAGCAAGTACAACTATTTCGCAATATATTATTCCGCCACTTTTGGCTCGTTTTCATCAAAAACTGCAAGAAATAAAAGTCAATTTACTTAATGGTAATACGGAGCAAATAGAAAAAGCTTTATTAAATAAAGAAATCGAAATTGGCATTGTCGAAGGTCAATCGAAAAATCAATCCATTAAATATACCGAATTTTTAAAAGACGAATTGGTATTGGTTTGTAATAGTAAAAATCCCTTAATCAACAAAGAACAAGTCAATCAGGAGGATTTTAAATCGATGCGATTTGTAATGCGGGAACAAGGCTCAGGAACACTTGAAGTAATTGAATACGCGTTGAAACCTTTTGAAATTAATCTTTCGCAATTAACGATTGAAATGCAATTAGGAAGTACCGAAAGTATAAAGTCGTATTTGATGAATTCGGATTGTGTTGCTTTTATTTCGGTTCACGCCATAGAAAAAGAGCTAAAAAACTATGAATTGGTTATTTTGGATATTGATAATTTAGTCATAGAACGCTTTTTCTACATTATTACTTTGCAAGGTAAAAATGATGCGCTTTCGGAATTGTTTATACAGAATATGGCAAATTACTATAATTTAAAGTTATAGCGAATTATAATATATGATTGGTTAATATGGATTAATCAACTCATCTTTGTGGAATAATAATTCAACAATTTCACATTGAAAACGGCTCAAAATACAATTCAAAAAGATCCACCATTTTACTTCAAAATAAGTAGAACACAACAACGAATTATTTTCATTTTGTTGCTATTGTTTTGTATGACTTCTATAGTTACTCCTCCGTTTGCGTTATTGCTAGGTTTGATTGTTGCGAATCTTTCGGGTCATCCGTATTTACCACTTAACCATAAAGCAACTCATATTTTATTGCAGCTTTCAGTTGTTGGTTTAGGTTTTGGAATGAATGTAAACAATGCTTTTTTGGCTGGAAAAGAAGGATTTATTTTGACAATTGCATCTATTTTCAGTACCTTGATTTTGGGAACTTTAATAGGTAAATGGTTTAATATTGAAAAGAAAACTTCACACTTAATTTCATGTGGAACTGCAATTTGTGGTGGAAGTGCAATTGCTGCGATTGCTCCAGTAATAAAATCCGATGAAAAACAAACTTCTGTTGCTTTGGGAGTAATATTTATCCTGAATTCTGTTGCTTTATTTTTGTTTCCGGTTGTTGGTCATTGGTTGGAATTATCGCAAAAAGAGTTTGGTTTGTGGTGTGCCATCGCAATTCACGACACAAGTTCTGTTGTTGGTGCCGCAAATAAATACGGATTTGAGGCTTTGCAAATAGCAACAACAGTAAAATTAGCTAGAGCTTTGTGGATTATTCCAATCGCTTTAATTACTTCGGTAGTATTCAAAAATGAATCAAGAAAAATCAAAATTCCTTATTTTATCGGGTTATTTATTCTGGCAATGTTAACGAATACTTATGTTCCGCAAACAGCTCTAATTGCTCCTTATTTAGTTTCAATTGCTAAAATCGGACTTACATTAACCTTGTTTTTAATTGGCGCTGGATTGAATAGAAATTTGTTAAAAACAGTGGGAATAAAACCTTTTTTTCAAGGAATTTTACTTTGGATTTTTATTGCAATAGCATCACTTGTGGCAATTATATATTTAAATTAATGTTTTAATGTTTCAGTGTTTTTCTTTTAATCACATGAAATTTCAACCTCAAATAATCATACCATTGTGCAATCATAAGGAAGAAAGCGGCAACTAAAAGTGTTTTAATTTCTAAGAAATGATACATAAAACCTCCCGAAAAGCAACCTAAAAAAAAGAAGGTAATGATTGATAAACGTAGGTAAATACTGGTTTTTAGTTTTTTAGTTTCCTCGAGGTTTTTATAAAAAAACAACTGTGATAATTCAATTCCTAAATCCGTAAAAAGTCCCGTTAAATGGGTGGTTCTAACTGTTGATTTAGAAATATTTGTCACCAATGAATTTTGGATTCCCATTGCAAAAAGCATAAAAAAAGCGGTTAATTTTCCTTCTATTGAGACTGTTCCGGATTGTGTTCCAAAAACACCAACAACGATTAAAACTATTATTTCTAACGTAATGGGAATTAGATGTGAGAATTCAGGATTTTTTAAAGATACATATTCTGCCAAAAAACTAGAAGTAAAGGAACCTACCAAAAAACAAATAGTAAAAATAAAAAAGGTAATTGCAGTTACATAATTATGTTTGAGAACTTCTTCTGCAAAAAACGCAAAATGCCCCGTGACATTTGTTGTCAAGGTTTTTACTGCCAAAACTCCAGTGATATTTACTAATCCTGCAACAAAGGAAAGCAAAGTTGCTAATCTTAGATTATGGGCAAAAGTTCTGTTTTTTCCTTTATGGCGAAACATTTTTTTTTTTTGTAAAATTAGGAAATTTGCTAAATAAAAGCTTTGGTTATTTAGTAATTCATTTATTAAAATTTCCCAAGGTTAAAAATTAAGAATGATTGTAATCAAATATTTTTTTAAAATTTAAGTAGGGTTTTCTTTTAAGCAATTGTTTTAGATAGAGAAAAAGAATTAAAATAGTATTAAACCCCCTAAATTATGACAAGAAAAGAATTTTTTTCAAAAGCAGGTTATGGAGCTGCGGTAGTTTTATTACCATCATGTATAGCTGGTTTGTCAACAAGTTGTACAATTCCAAATCCAAATGCACCTACAACAGGAGGATTACCAATATTAAAAACTAATGCGGGATCTGTTACAGTTGACGGAAGAGTTGGTGGAACATCTACAGATACCATTACTTTGAATGACACTATAAATGGTGTTCCGGTTGTTATTGGTACAGGTGCTGGACAAGTTTTTATAACATCGATAACTGTTCCAACAGGAATGACATTAAATACGAATGGAACAGTAACTGTTGCTGCAAATACAGCTGTAGGAAGTTATAATATAACTTATAAAATAACTGAAGTTACCAATCCTACAAATAGTGCTACAGGTACAAGTGTAGTTGTTGTATCTGCATCATTGCCTGTTATTTTGGCTGTGACAGAAACAACTGCTGCAATTAATGGAGTTACTGGTGGAACTTCTATTGCTTTAACTGCAAATGATACGTTGAATGGTGTTCCAGTTGTAATAGGTACAGCTGCAGGTCAAGTAAAATTAACTGCTGTTACATCACCATTACCAACAGGTTTGACATTAAATTTAACCACGGGAACTGTAACAGTTGCACCTAACACTGTTGCTGGAGCTTATAATATAGCCTATAAAATTACCGAGGTTACGAATCCAACAAATAGTGCTACAGCAACAAGTACAATTATTGTAACAGTTGCAGGATCATTACCCGTGATTAATGCGGTTTCAGAAACAACTGCATCAATAAACGGAACAACAGGAGGAACAACAACTTCTTTAATAACAAATGATACATTAAATGGTATTGCTGTTGTAATTGGTACAGGAGCTGGTCAGGTAAAATTGACAGCTGTAACGGTTCCAGCAGGTTTAACATTAAATGCAAATGGAACTGTAACGGTTGCTGCAAATACAGCAGCAGGTAATTATAATGTAACCTATAAAATTACTGAAATTACAAACCCTACAAATAGCTCAACAGCAACAAGCATTATTCCAGTTACGGTAACGCCAACAGCAACTGCATTAGCAACAGTTGACGTTAGTACAGGAGCTTTAGCAACTAATGGTGGTTTTGTAGTAATCAATAAAATTGTTATTGCACGAACTGTTACCGGAACCTTTTTAGCTGTGGCTGCTGCATGTACACACCAAGGAACAAATGTGAAATATGTTTTAGCAAATAATAATTTCCATTGTCCAAATCATGGTGCTGAATTTAGTAGTACAGGAGTTGTAACTAAAGGACCAGCGACAACTAATTTAACATTATATAAAACAGTATTAACAGGTACATCATTGAGTGTTTATCCTTGATAATATTTTCTAAAATTTAATACCAAATGATATTTAATTTAAGGATATTGTTTGGTATTATTTATTTAAAATCAGTTGTTATTAATAATTTTATCATCTTAACATAGCATTAAAGTTAATTTTTATATAAATCTTGAATGCTAAGTTAAAAGTTTAAATAATAATAATATTTTTACAAACAATATTCGAATCTAAAAATCAAAAAATATAATTTTACAATGAAGTTAATTAAAAAAATTCTGTTTGTTTTGTTGTTCTTTATAGCAACTGCTGGATATTCACAAGAATGGAAACATAATTTAGAAGAAGCTAAAAAAGAAGCCGCTGAACAAAACAAGGAAATTCTTTTAGTTTTTTCAGGATCAGATTGGTGTGGACCTTGTATCAAATTAGATAAAAATGTTTGGCAATCGGATGCGTTTAAGGCTGAAAGTCAAAAAAAATGGGTTTTGATTAAAGCTGATTTTCCAAAGAAAAAAGCCGATTTACTTTCGCCAGAATTAACAGCAAACAACGAAAAATTAGCCGAAAAATATGATAAAGAAGGCGACTTTCCGCTAGTTGTATTATTAGATAAAACAGGGAAAGTTATCGGTAAGAAAGGATATGTAAATATTTCTGCCGAAGATTATATAATGGCAATCCATTCATTGGAAAATTAAATGAAAAGAATTCTTGTTATTGGAATAATAGTATTGTCAATTTCCTCCTTTGGACAAATCGTTCATAGGAGGAAATTGTATATGATGACCAGTCCGTTTGAAATGACAGTTGTAGCCAAAGATACCATCGAAGGAAATAAATTTATCGATGCCGCTATTGCCGAAACTTCAAGAATTGAAAATCTAGTTTCGGATTGGAAACCAGAAACCCAAATTTCTCATGTAAATCAAAATGCCGGAATTAAGCCTGTAAAAGTTGATGATGAAATCTTTCAATTAGTACAAAGAGCTATAAAAGTTTCTAAACTTACCGATGGAGCTTTCGATATTTCGTATGCTTCGATGGATAAAATATGGAAATTTGACGGTTCTATGAAAGAAATGCCAACACCAGAAGCTATCAAAAAATCGGTGGAGAAAATAGGTTATTGGAAAATTATTATGAACGAAAAGGAAAAAACTATTTTCCTGAAAGATAAAGGAATGAAACTGGGTCTTGGCGGAATCGCACAAGGTTTTGTTGCCGATAAAATAAAAACTTTATTAGTTTCGATGGGTTGTACATCAGGAATTGCAAATGTTTCAGGAGATATTTCAGCCTGGGGAAAACAACCTGACGGAAGTCCATGGACGGTGGGAATCGTAAACCCGATGAATACAGAGAAAGTTTTTGCAACATTTCCGTTAGTGGATAGTGCTGTAGAAACTTCGGGAACTTACGAACGATTTGTAGTTTTTAACGGCATTAGATACAGCCATATTATTAATCCAAAAACGGGTTATCCTGCTCAAGGAATTGTGAGTGTTACCACTTTTGCAAAACAAACTGAAATGGCCGATGTTTTGGCAAAAGGAGTTTTCCTTTTTGGTGTTGAAGCGGGACTTAATTTCATCAATCAACTCAAAGGAATCGAATGTATAATTGTTGATGACAAAGGGAAAATATTTACTTCAAAAGGAATTCATTTAGAAAAAACGAATGTATTTAGTAATTAGTCCCAAAGCAAAAATCAGATAAATTAGTATCATTATATAAAATAAAATATGAAAAAAGTAGTATTATTAGCGTTGGTTTTCGTGGCTTTGCAATCTTGTTCATCAGTCAAGCCTTATGAAATGCAAAAAATAAACGATCCAGAAATGAAACTTTCTGCCAGAACTACCGAAAAATTCGAAAGTACTTTTCAGGTTTATCGTGAAGCTGCGGCTGGAGCCAATGGAGGAAAATCAGGTGGTGGTTGCGGATGTAACTAGAATCTAATTTTTCATTTAATTACACTTAAACATAAATAAAATAAAGAATTTTAAGAATGAATAAAATAGCTATTACATTATTATTTTTAATTACAAGTGTTTTCTCTTTCTCCCAAGTAAAAGACTCAACTGGAGTATTTAAAAAGCGAGTTCTAGAAAACTCCGAAATTGATTTTTTATCCAGTTATTACAATCAAGATGGTAATCATGCTGCTGTTTCTGGAGGTTTAGGAACCGAAAAATTATCCGATTTTGCCTCAAATATAATTGTTGCTGTTCCGTTGAATGATGACGATGTCTTAACTTTTGACGTAGGACTTTCGGCTTATACATCAGCTTCTTCTAGCAACGTAAATCCATTTAAAGGGGGTTCAAGTTCTTACACAACTTCTTCGGGAGCTTCCGGACATCAAACAACAACAACGACAACTGTACCTGGCACACCTCCTTATGGCACACCTTGGCAGGCATCTTCTGGCGCATCAAAAGGAGGGACACTTGCGGCAATAAATGCAAATTATGCACATAGTTCGGATGATAGAAATTTTATTTGGAATGCCGATATGTCGTTGTCTTCCGAATTTAATTATAGCTCATTCGGTATTGGAGGTGGAGTTACCAAACTTTTCAACAATAAAAACACTGAAATTTCGGTTAAATCAAACTTATATCTTGACAATTGGAAAATTATTTATCCTACAGAGTTAAAAGAATATAACCTTTATGGTAATGATTTTCAGTTATATAGTTATTTTAGCGGGGTTAGTATTTTGGATAAAAATGGTAACACAACAACTGCGTATTTACCGTCAACTTTTAAACCTTGGACTTCAACAAGCAGAAATTCTTATTCGGGATCGTTGAGTTTATCTCAAATACTTACCAAGAAATCGCAGATTTCAATATTTATGGATATTTTGCAACAACAAGGGCAGCTTTCTACACCGTATCAAAGGGTTTATTTTGCTGACACACAGCATTATTTCATCGGAATAGCCCAATATATTCCAGTATATCAAACTTCTGCCAATGCGGGTGTTTATCAACTTGCAGATGATATTGAAAGAATGCCAAGTAGCCGTTTGAAAGTGCCAATTGGTCTTCGATGGAGTTATTATATAAGTGAAAAAATAACTTTAAGAACCTATTACCGTTATTATTGGGATGATTGGGGAGTTAAAGGGCATACAGCAAACATAGAATTACCAGTTAAAATTTCCGAAAGATTCACCGTTTATCCTATGTACCGTTATTATATACAAACTGCAGCAAAATATTTTGCACCTTTTGAAAAGCATCTTTCAACGGAACAATATTATACGTCCGATTATGATTTATCTGCTTTTAATGCTAAACAATATGGTTTTGGAGTTAATTATACGGATATTTTTGCCAATGGAAAATTCCTGGGATTAGGAATAAAAAATGTCGATTTCAGATTTAATCATTATGTACGAAGTGATGGTTTGAGTGCTAATATTGGAACTATTGGAATTCATTTCACCACGGATTAAATTTAAAAATCAAAAAATTATTGAAAATATTCAAAAACTACAACTTTATCAGTTGTAGTTTTTTTTTGGAATTTGAAGATAGAAATAAATCATAAGCAACATTTAATCTTATCTTAATTCATTCTTAATTATAAATTAGCCGTTTTCACTATCTTTGGGAGGAAAATGAAAATAGATAAAATGTGATATTTTAATACTATAAATATTCACTAATTGAAAACAAAACTATAAAATGGATTTAAACAAACTAAAAGGACAATTACAAACTGAGGTCGATACCGCTTTTTTGTACGATAGCATCGCTGCCATTCAATCAGATGATAATTTAAGTCGGGTTTTACAAAGTCTCGCCGAAATAGAAAAAGGTCATGCGCAACACATGCTTCATAAAGTGCATGAATTTGAGCCTAATCACGCAATGCCTCAAGCTTCATCAAGAGCAAAATTTCAATTGAAATTAGGAAAACTTTTTGGTTACAGTTCCATAATTAGCAGTTTGTCAAATATTGAAAAACAATTTGCGGTAAATGCTATAAAAAATAAAATTCAAAACGGGGAGAAGCCTAATGGATTCGAACACAATCACCTTAATATTATCGAGGCAGTAAATAACAATAAAGCCTTGAATGTTTCGGGTGGCTTATTGTCTAAATTTGAAAGTCGCCATAAATCTGTTGGTGGTAATGCGCTTCGTGCGGCAGTTTTGGGTTCAAGCGACGGATTATTGTCTAATATGAGTTTGGTCATGGGCGTTGCTGGTGCGGCAGTTGATAATAAAGGAATATTACTGACGGGAATTGCAGGACTTTTGGCAGGTGCCATATCAATGGCACTGGGCGAGTGGCTTTCGGTGCAAAGTTCGAGAGAATTGAATCAGCGCCAAATCGAATTGGAAACCGAAGAATTAGAAGCTTCGCCAGAAGAAGAAAAAAAGGAATTAGTATTGCTTTATCAAGCCAAAGGAATGAATGCTGAAGAAGCCCAAAAACTAGCCGATAAAGCATTCGAAAATCCCGAAACAGCTATTGACGCTATTATCACTGAAGAATTAGGAATAGACAAAGAAGAATTAGGCGGTTCAGCCTGGGAAGCCGCTATTGCTTCCTTTCTGCTTTTTGCTACCGGAGCGATTATTCCGTTATATCCGTTTATGATTTTAGACGGACAAAATGCAGTTTTATTGAGTATTGCTAGTAGTATTGTGGGGCTTTTTGGCATTGGAGCAGCCATTACCTTATTGACAGGAAAAAGCGTGCTGTTTTCAGGATTTCGACAAGTTGCTTTTGGGGTAGTTGCAGCCGCATTTACCTATGGAATTGGGCATTTAATTGGAGTTTCATTGGCATAATAATTAAATTTATATAAACTTTTAACATTAAATAAAACAATTATGAACGACGCACATTTACATTTGGTAGTAAACCATTTTCCTATTATTGGACCAATTCTTGCTTTAGGAGTTTTGCTGGCAGGAATAATTTTGAAAAATAATTCAGTAAAAAATACCGCTTACGTATTATTTATTGTATCCGCAATTTTTGCTGCATTAAGCGCAGGAACAGGTGACGGAGCTGAAGAAGCTGTAAAAAATCTTCCAGGTGTAACAAAACAAATCATTCACACCCATGAAGAAATGGCCGATAAATTGGCGATTATTTTGTATCTATTAGGATTGGTTTCTATTGTTGGAATTTATTTTAATATAAAAAATCATCCAAAAGCAAAATTGGTTTCCTTTTTTGCACTTGGTATAGCAGTAGTTGGTGTTTATGTTGCTAAAGAAGTTGGTACAACTGGCGGAGAAATTCGTCATACCGAAATTAGAAGTAATCCCACTCCAACTGTTGGAACAGAAAAAAATGCACCTTTGAAAGACAAGGAAGATAAAGACTAAAATTACTCTAAAAATTATTCAAAACAGAGGGTGTTTCACAAAAACATCCTCTGTTTTATTTTTATAACTTTTCCGGTTGTACTATTTAAATAACTTTTTAATCAATACATTCAAATCTTTTCCCTTAACGGTATATGATTTAAAGACTATTATAGGAAATGCAACTCCAAAAGCAAGTGCAAAAAGAATAAAAGTGGTTGTTATTCCGTATGAAAAAGTGTCGATTACTTCTTCTACAGAAGGTTTTTGACCTTTATTTCCGCTAATCCAGTCAATCATTCCTATCATAAATTTATAGCTAATTAAACCTGGAATCATATTAATAACCGCCGGAATCATAAAAATAATGGGCGGTGTATGTGTCCTGTGAGCAAAATACATTCCTGAAATTCCCACGAAAGAAGAAGCAATAAATATGGATAAAATGAGGTTTATTTCTAGCTCCTGAAACAATAAGTATTTTATTAAATAACCCACGGCACCGAGTAAAAAAACCGTCCAGAGTGCTCTTTTTGGCGTGTTGAACATAAGTGCAAATCCTAATGAAGTGATTCCGCCAAACATAAACTTTGAAAGATGTAAAGCATAATTTTCAGGTTGACATGAAGTTCTTAGTAAGTTTTGGAAATTAGAAAAGTCAAACAAAGTAAATTCTTTAAAAAAGGACATATTAAAAATCATGTTTGAACTGTAAAATCCAAATGAAATCATTAAAATAGCCATTAGACTAAAGATAATGCGAGCCGTTCCAGATTCGAAATAACCTTCTAAATAATCGATAAAAGAGTTTATCATAATTGCGCCAGGAATAAGGTATAATATAGATACAATCAAGGCTTGTTCGACCTGAACATGAAAAAGTGTACCAATAAAATGAATAGTAAAAGTAGAAAGAGCAGAAGCAATATAGAATGTAAACAAATGGTTATGATGGCTTAATGTCAAAGTTCTCCTTACATAAAAACCGATAAATGTCGAAATGTAAACGATTAAAGCTTGAATCCAATCTCCGTCAAATAGCATACAAAGTGCCACACTAGCAAAGGGTATCAAAAAATATAGTTCAAGATTATTATATACTTTCTTAGCTTTAATTCGATTTAATGCTTTTTTAATTTTTTCAATTGGGAGTTTATTTTCTAAAACATCCCAAGATAAAACACTGATTTCGGATATAGTTTCGAAGTTTAATCCTTTAGTTTTTATACTTCTAGCGAGTGTTTTGGCTTCAAATCTATTGTTTTTATATATAGAAATTACAATTCCTGAATAGGTTAAAACTAATTCGGAATGATATCCCAATCCTTCAGCAAATCGTTCTAAATTTCGAATAATTCTTGCCGTATGTGCTCCGCTGGTGAGCATCATTTCACCAATTTCGGTAAGTAATTCTAATACTTTTTCGGTTTCTTTATCTTCAATCATTTTGTGAGAATTTTATATGTAATTCGCTAGGTTATAAAAGCTTAAAAACTATTTATTTTAACGTATTTTTCTTAAAAATTTAGTAATGTAAAATTAGACATTATATATCAATCAAAGATGATATTTATCATAAACAACCTCTTGAAACCCTTATAAATAAAGAAAACGTTTGCGTAGATTTTTATTTTATATGATAAATATCAGGTTATTTAGAATTGAAATCCTTAAATTTGATATAGAAATACAGCTAAGAATTAACATAATAAAAATCAAGATGAAAAACATTAAAATTATTCAGGAATTACACGATTTAGGAATCACAGGTTATCATGAAGTTTCATACAATCCTTCTTATGAAGAATTATATGAAGCTGAAGTTTCTCATAAAAGAAAAGGATTCGAAAAAGGAGCTTTGACAGATACTGGTGCTGTAGCTGTAAAAACAGGAATTTTTACAGGACGTTCTCCTAAAGACAGATATATTGTAAAAGATGATATTACAAAAGATACAATTTGTTGGGATAAAGAATCTGGAATAAACAGTCCTAATTATCCAACAACAAAAGAAATTTGGGATGATTTAAAAGCAATTACATTAAAACAACTTTCAACTTCTCCAAAATTATATGTGGTAGATGCTTATTGCGGAACTAATACTGACACAAGACTTAAAGTACGTTTTATAATGGAAGTGGCTTGGCAAGCGCATTTTGTCACCAATATGTTCATTAGACCTTCTATTTATGAATTGCAAAACTTTGGAGAGCCTGATTTTATTGTCATGAATGGTTCTAAAGCAACAAACCCTAATTGGAAAGAACAAGGATTGAATTCTGAAAATTTTGTTCTGTTTAATCTAACCGAAAAAGTACAAATTATTGGTGGAACTTGGTACGGTGGCGAAATGAAAAAAGGAATGTTCTCTATGATGAACTACTATTTACCACTAAAAGGAATGGCAGCAATGCACTGTTCCGCAAACGTAGGTGAAAAAGGAGATGTAGCTGTATTTTTTGGTCTTTCTGGAACAGGAAAAACTACTTTATCTGCAGATCCAAAAAGATTTTTAATTGGTGATGACGAACACGGTTGGGATGATAATGGTGTTTTCAATTTTGAAGGTGGCTGTTATGCAAAAGTTATTGACCTAAGCGAAAACAATGAACCAGATATTTGGAGAGCCATCAAAAGAGATGCATTGTTAGAAAATGTTATCGTTGATGAATATGGCGAAATCAATTATTACGACCATTCTATCACCGAAAACTCTAGAGTTTCATATCCAATTTATAATATCAATAAAATTGTATTACCTTCAAAAGCAGGACATGCGAGTAAAATAATCTATCTTTCTGCGGATGCGTTTGGTGTATTGCCTCCAGTATCTATCCTAGATGATGATCAAGCTCAATACCATTTCCTTTGCGGATATACCTCTAAATTAGCAGGAACTGAAAGAGGAATTACTTCTCCAGAGCCATCATTCTCTCCAGCTTTTGGTGAAGCTTTCTTAACATTACACCCAACAATGTATTCTAAAACATTAATAGGGAAAATGAAAGAACACGGAGCAAAAGCCTATCTTGTAAACACAGGATGGAACGGAACTGGAAAAAGAATTTCTCTGAAAAATACAAGAGCTATTATCGATGCTATTATTAGCGGAGAAATTGATGATGCTGAAAAAAGAGAAATTCCATTCTTGAACTTGACAATTCCTACAATATTACCAAATGTAAGTGAAGGAATTCTTGACCCAAGAGATACTTATGCTACAGAAGAAGAATGGACTGTTAAAGCGAAAGATTTAACTTCTCGTTACATCAAATACTTCGAACAATACACCAATACCGAAGAAGGTAAACGTTTGGTAAGTGCAGGACCGTCATTAAAAGACGCTTCTGTTACCGCTTAACAATAACAATCTAATTTAGTATTTCAACATAGCTGTTTGCAAACTTTATGAAAATAAATATTTGCAAGCAGCTTGTTTTTTTTAACAATTTGTTTTCATTAAGTTAAAATAAAAATTGCTTTGTAAATATATTTTCAAGTATATTTGCATCAAAATAAAAGGATTACCAAATTAAAAAATTATGTTATCAATTCAATTGCATCACCATCATTTTCATTATTGCTCTCAAGCGATGTGTTAATGGTATGTATGTAAATCATCATATTTTAAAACCCGTTTGAGTACATCAAACGGGTTTTTTATTTCCTAATTGTTGTATTCAAACAAAAACTGTAAACAACAAAACATAAAAAAAATACAAATGAGCACTTTAAAAATTGCAATTCAAAAATCAGGTCGTTTAAACGAAGAAAGCATTCAAATCCTAAAAGATTGTGGAATTTCTATCGATAATGGAAACGACCAACTCAAAGCCGCAGCAACAAATTTCCCTTTAGAAGTTTTATTCTTGCGCAACTCGGATATTCCTCAATATTTAATTGATGGCGTTGTAGATGCCGCCATTGTTGGTGATAATCTTCTTGTAGAAAAAGGAAAAGGAATAAAAGTGGCTCAAAAATTAGGCTTTTCAAAATGCAAAGTTTCTGTGGCTGTGCCAAAAGCATTCGATTATAAATCATTAAAAGATTTAGACGGAATGCGAATTGCAACTTCGTATCCGAACACCGTAAATGATTATTTTGCGTCTAAAGGAATGAAAGTGGATATTCACCAAATCTCGGGTTCGGTTGAAATCGCTCCAAATATTGGTCTTGCCGATGGTATTGTAGATATCGTTTCTAGTGGAAGCACATTATTCAAAAATAATCTAAAAGAAGTAGAAGTTATCTTCAAAAGTGAAGCAGTTTTGGCGGTTTCACCAAATGTTACTCCTGATGTTCAAAAATTAATTGACACCCTTCAATTCCGAATTGAATCCGTTTTAAGAGCTAGAAAATCAAAATATATTTTGATGAACGTTCCTAATGATAAAATTGATGCTATTGGTAAAATCCTACCAGTATTAAAGAGTCTTACCGTTATGCCGTTGGCCGAAGAAGGTTGGAGTAGCGTACATTCCGTAATCGATAAAGACAGTTTTTGGGACGTTATCGACCAATTAAAAGAAGCGGGTGCCGAAGGAATTTTGGTTTGTCCAATTGAAAAAATGGTATTGTAAAGTATGATTTATAAAGTCAAAAATTCGAAATCTTTCAATTTTTGAATCATTTAATCTTTAAATTAAAATATAATGAACAAAATATTCAATCCAAAACCAGAATCTTGGTCCGACATTTTAAAAAGACCAACACAAACCATTGATGATATTGAATTTACTGTGAAAGAAATTTTCAAGGAAGTTCAAAAGAAAGGCGATGTTGCAGTTGCAAAATATACTTCGTTATTTGATGGTGCAAAATTCGAAAATATCGAAGTTTCGATAGCCGAAATCGAACAAGCAATTGCATTAATTCCTCAAGAATTAAAAAGTGCTATTCAATTAGCAAAATCAAATATCGAAAAATTTCATTCGGCTCAAAAAACGGCTAAAGTAGTTGTAGAAACTATTGAAGGTGTTAATTGCTGGCAAGAAAAACGACCGATTCAAAAGATTGGTTTATATATTCCCGGAGGAACAGCACCTTTGTTTTCAACAGTGCTAATGCTTGCTGTTCCTGCAAATATAGCTGGTTGTAACGAAATTGTTTTGTGTTCGCCACCAGATAAAAACGGAAATATAAATCCAGCCATTTTGTATGCAGCTCATTTGTGTGGTGTTACCAAAATAGTAAAAATAGGAGGAATTCAAGCCATTGCGGCGATGACTTTCGGTACAGAATCCATTCCAAAAGTGTATAAAATATTTGGTCCTGGCAATCAGTTTGTAACTGTGGCAAAACAATTAGCTACTCAATTTGGAGTAGCTATCGATATGCCAGCTGGACCTTCGGAATTGTTGATTGTTGCCGATGATTCTGCAGTTCCTGCTTTTATAGCTTCCGATTTATTGTCGCAAGCGGAACACGGAACCGATAGTCAGGTGATTCTAGTTGCTACTTCAAAGGCTTTAATTGATGAAGTCGAGGCAGCAATTCAATCTCAAATCGAAGTTTTGCCAAGAAAAGCCATTGCCGAAAAAGCCATTGCCAATTCGAAATTGATTTATGTTGAAAATGACACCATTGCTTTGGAATTAATCAACGAATATGGTCCAGAACACTTTATCATTTGCAGCAAAAACGAAGACTATTTTGTAAATAATATTGCCAATGCAGGTTCTGTTTTCATTGGTAATTATACGCCAGAAAGTGCAGGAGATTATGCTTCAGGAACGAATCACACTTTGCCAACCAATGGTTATGCCAAGAATTATAGCGGTGTAAATTTGGATAGTTTTACCAAATCGATGACTTTTCAGAAAATTTCCGAAAAAGGAATTCAAAATATTGGCAGCGCCATAGAAATTATGGCGGAAGCCGAAGGATTACAAGCACACAAAAATGCAGTTACTTTGAGATTGAAAGATTTAAAAAATTGAAAAATTGAATTATACATTTTACAGGATAACAATCATTTAAAATTATGTTCCTATAGTTTTATATAAAAACTAAAAAAATCCCACGGTTGAAACCGTGGGCAATAGAAGCAACAGCCAAACACAACAATAGCCCACAGTTTCAACTGTGGGAAACGAGAAGTTTGAAAATTTCTAATTTTAAATTCAAAAAATAAAAGAAAATGAGTTTTAATATAAATAATCTAGTTCGAGAAAACGTAAAGCTGATGAAACCTTATTCTTCAGCACGTGATGAATTTGAGGATTTCGACACCGCCGATATGATTTTCTTGGATGCCAACGAAAATCCATTTGAAAATGGTGTAAATCGCTATCCCGATCCACAACAAAGCAATGTGAAATTGGTTTTGGCGAAGCAAAAAAAGGTAGAAACCAATCAAATTCTACTCGGAAACGGAAGCGACGAAGTGTTAGATTTAATATTTAGAGCTTTTTGCGAACCAAAAGTAGATAATGTAATTACTTTGCCGCCAACTTACGGAATGTATGGTGTTTTGGCTAATATCAATGCCGTTGAAAA
>CANBWX010000043.1 GCA_947373225.1 Flavobacteriaceae bacterium
CATGACATAAATGACACTGTTGTTCTATTTGAAGAAGGAAAAAAAATAGCAAACACTTGGAAAAATGCCAGTTTCATAGAAACTTCGGGTTTAGGACATAGTTTGCATGATGATGAATTATATACAAAAGTGTCGGAGTTTTTGTTTGAAATTTAAAAGCAAAACTTTAGGTTTTTAGAGTTCTTATAATCTAAAAACAGATTACCTTTCATCAAAAAAATCAATAATCTAAGGTTTCTAAAAATGGAAGAAGTCTAAAAAAAGACTACTTTTGTCTTATGGAAGAAAATCTAAAACGCCTCAATAAATTCATCGGAGAAACGGGTTTTTGCTCGCGTCGCGAAGCCGATAAAATCATTGAAGAAGGTCGCGTAACCATTAACGGAATCGTACCCGAATTAGGAACCAAAGTTTCCCCTCACGACGAAGTGCGCATTGACGGTAAATTGATTCGGGAGAAAAACGAAAAACCAGTTTATTTGGCTTTCAATAAACCTGTTGGCATTGAATGCACTACCAACTTAGACGTTCGCTATAATATTGTGGATTATATCAATTATCCTACACGTATTTTCCCTATTGGCCGCTTGGACAAAGCCAGTGAAGGCTTGATTTTTATGACTAATGATGGTGATATTGTCAATAAAATTCTTCGCGCCAGAAACAATCACGAAAAAGAATATACCGTAACGGTCAATAAACTCATTACTGATCGTTTTATCGAAAAAATGGGAAATGGTGTGCCTATTTTGGATACTGTTACCCGAAAATGTGTGGTAGAAAAAATTAGCTCGACAACTTTTAAAATCATTTTGACCCAAGGTTTAAACCGTCAAATTCGTAGAATGTGCGAATATTTAGGATATGAAGTTACAGCCTTGAAACGCATCCGAATTATCAATATTTCGCTTGATATTCCTGTGGGTCGCTATCGCGATTTAACCGATTTCGAAATCAAGGAACTCAACGAATTAATAGAACCCTCGAGTAAAACCGAAGAAGCAAGTTTGCCGAAAGCAGAAGTTCCAAAAAGAAGAACGGAATTCATAAAAAGAGACGACCCGAGGTTTAAAGGAAAAAGAGATTATTAATTCAGGACGCAGATAAGACGGATTCGCTATGCGAAAACGCGGATAAAAACAGATTTTTTGAATTGTTTTATTTTAGGGTAAAACAATTCAAAAACAAAAAACCCAAGACTCTCATCTTGGGTTTTGCTTTATATTCTAAAATTTTATTTTCTACTTCTAATTTTTCGTGCCAAAAGTGTATTTTTCAATAACATAGCAATTGTCATCGGTCCTACTCCACCGGGAACTGGAGTGATAAAAGAAGATTTTTTACTTACGCCATCAAAATCGACATCACCTGTGATTACATATCCTTTTGGGTGCGAAGCGTCTTCGACTCTGGTAATACCAACGTCAATTACAACTACTCCATCTTTTACCATATCTGCTTTTAGATAATTTGGAACTCCTAAAGCTGTGATGATAATATCGGCATTTTTGGTAAACTCTTCAATATTTTTGGTTCTACTGTGCGTTAGCGTAACTGTTGAATCTCCTGGATAACCTTTGCGACTCATCAAAATACTCATTGGGCGACCCACAATATGACTACGTCCAATAACTACGGTATGTTTTCCTGCCGTTTCTACTTTGTAGCGTTCTAGCAATTCCATAATTCCATAAGGAGTTGCTGGCAAAAATGTTTCCATTTCCAAAGCCATTTTTCCAAAATTTGCAGGATGAAAACCATCTACATCTTTATCAGGATCAATAGCCATAAGGATTTTTTGCTCGTCGATATGTTTTGGTAAAGGCAATTGAACGATATATCCATCTAAATCATCGTCTTCGTTTAGCTCCTCAATTTTCGCCAATAATTCCTCTTCTGAAATATTTTCTGGAAGAGAAACCAATGTAGAATCAAATCCAATTTGTTGGCAAGATCTTACTTTGCTACCCACATAAGTTAAACTTGCTCCGTTAGAACCAACGATAACCGCGGCCAAATGAGGCACTTTCTGTCCGTCAGCTTTCATTTTCTGCACTTCGGCAGCAATCTCGTTTTTAATATCTTCTGATGTTTTTTTTCCGTCTAGTAGTTGCATACTTTTCTAGTTTATTGTTAGTGTTGTGGCATTCCACCTTTCATATTTCCCATCATTTTCATCATGTTTTTTCCGCCTGGACCTTGCATCATTTTCATCATCTTGCTCATTTGATCAAACTGTTTCATCAACTGATTCACTTGTTCGATTTTAGTTCCAGAACCTTTGGCGATTCTCGTTTTTCTTTTCACATCGATTAAGGCTGGTTTTGATCTTTCTTTTGGAGTCATCGAATGAATAATTGCTTCAATATGTTTGAAAGCATCGTCTTCTATTTCGACATCCTTCATCGCTTTTGTAGCTCCAGGAATCATCCCAACCAAATCCTTCATGTTACCCATTTTCTTCACTTGCTGAATTTGGGAAAGGAAATCATCAAAACCAAATTCGTTTTTGGCAATTTTCTTTTGGATTTTTCTCGCTTCTTCTTCGTCAAATTGCTCTTGCGCTCTTTCTACCAAAGACACAACGTCACCCATACCAAGAATACGTTCAGCCATACGAACAGGATAAAACACATCGATTGCGTCCATTTTTTCACCTGTTCCTACAAATTTGATTGGTTTGTTGACAACCGATTTAATCGAAATTGCAGCTCCACCACGAGTATCACCGTCTAATTTAGTTAAGATTACACCATCAAAATTCAATTTATCATTGAAAGCTTTTGCTGTATTTACGGCATCCTGGCCTGTCATTGAATCCACAACAAACAAAGTTTCGTGTGGTTGAATAGCTTTATGAACATTGGATATTTCGGTCATCATAGCCTCATCAACTGCTAAACGACCTGCTGTATCGACAATTACCACATTAAATCCATTGGCTTTTGCATATTTAATTGCATTTTGGGCAATTTCGACAGGATTTTTATTTTCAGGTTCCGAGTAAACTTCAACGGCTATAGAATCTCCAACAACATATAATTGTTGAATTGCAGCTGGACGATAAATATCACAAGCAACCAAAAGCGGTTTTTTTCCTTTTTTAGTTTGAAGATAATTAGCCAGTTTCCCAGAGAAAGTAGTTTTTCCTGAACCTTGCAAACCTGACATTAAGATAACCGTTGGATTTCCAGAAAGATTGATTCCGGCAACATCTCCACCCATTAATTCAGTCAATTCATCTTTGACTAACTTTACTAATAATTGTCCCGGTTGAAGCGTAGTTAATACATTTTGACCAATCGCTTTTTCTTTTACTTTGGTAGTAAAATCTTTGGCAATTTTAAAATTCACATCGGCATCTAATAAAGCGCGACGAACTTCCTTTAAAGTTTCGGCAACGTTTACTTCAGTTATTTTTCCGTGACCTTTAAGTATGTGAAAGGCTTTGTCTAGTTTATCGCTTAAATTATCGAACATAATGCTGTTTTTCTTTTATTGAAGTGCAAATTTAAGCATTTGCTTTTGAAGTTTAAATAGTTTGGAAATAAAAAAACCAGTCAATTACGACTGGTTTTGTATGTAAACAAATTCTAGGATTAGATTTTAAATCTTTTTCTATCCGTTTCTGTCAAATAGATTTTTCTCAAACGAATCGATTTTGGTGTAACCTCTACATATTCATCTTTTTGAATGTATTCTAAAGCTTCTTCTAATGAGAAAATAATCGGAGGAATAATCCTTGCTTTATCATCATTTCCAGAAGAACGAACGTTAGATTGTTTTTTCTCTTTAGTTACATTCACACACATATCATCGCTACGTGAGTTTTCTCCAATAACTTGACCTTCATAAATTTCGTCGTTTGGATTAACGAAGAATTTACCACGATCTTGTAATTTATCGATAGAGTAAGGAATTGCTTTTCCTTTTTCCATAGAAATTAATGATCCTTTGTTACGTCCAGCAATTTCTCCTTTGTAAGGCTCATATCCAATGAAACGGTGCGCCATAATAGCCTCACCAGCAGTAGCAGTCAATAATTGATTACGCAATCCGATGATTCCACGAGATGGAATGTTGAATTTTACAATCATACGCTCGCCTTTGGTTTCCATAGACAACATTTCTCCTTTACGCATAGTAACAAATTCAACCGCTCTTCCCGAAAGTGTTTCTGGTAAATCGATTGTTAATTCCTCAATTGGCTCACATTTTTTACCGTCAATTTCTTTGATGATAACTTGTGGTTGACCAATTTGCAATTCGTAACCTTCACGTCTCATTGTTTCAATAAGAACAGACAAGTGAAGTACACCACGACCAAAAACCATGAACTTATCAGCAGAATCAGTTTCACCTAATTTCATTGCTAAGTTTTTCTCTAATTCTTTTGTCAAACGGTCTCTAATATGACGAGAAGTTACAAATTTACCCTCTTTACCGAAGAAAGGAGAATCATTAATTGTAAACAACATACTCATCGTAGGCTCGTCGATAGCAATTGTTTGTAAGGCTTCTGGGGTTTCGAAATCTGCGATTGTATCTCCAATTTCAAAACCTTCAACTCCTACAATTGCACAAATATCTCCAGCAATTACTTCTTGAACTTTTTTACGACCAAGACCTTCAAAAGTATGAAGTTCTTTGATACGTGATTTCATTATTACACCGTCTCTTTTGCACAAAGAAATTGGCATTCCTTCTTTCAAAACACCTCTTTCAAGACGACCAATAGCGATACGACCTGTAAATGCTGAGAAATCTAAAGATGTAATCAACATTTGTGGAGTTCCTTCAGAAACTTTTGGAGCGGGAACATTTTCGATAACCATATCTAATAATGCTTCCACATTATCAGTTACGTTTTCCCAGTGATCCGACATCCAGTTATTTTTAGCTGAACCGTAAACTGTTGGAAAATCCAACTGCCACTCTTCTGCACCTAATTCGAACATTAAATCGAAAACTTTTTCATGTACTTCTTCAGGAGTACAGTTTTCTTTATCTACTTTATTTATAACAACGCATGGTTTTAAACCAAGGTCAAGTGCTTTTTGTAATACGAAACGCGTTTGTGGCATTGGCCCTTCAAAAGCATCAACTAATAAACAAACTCCATCAGCCATATTCAATACGCGTTCTACCTCACCACCAAAATCGGCGTGACCGGGAGTATCAATAATGTTGATTTTTGTTCCTTTGTATACTACAGAAACATTTTTAGAAGTAATGGTAATACCTCTTTCACGCTCCAAGTCGTTGTTATCAAGAATTAAGTCACCTGTATTTTCGTTGTCACGAAATAATTGACAGTGATACATAATTTTATCAACCAAGGTAGTTTTACCGTGATCGACGTGGGCAATAATTGCAATGTTTCTAATAGCTTCCATCTGTATTTTTTTGAGGTTGCAAAGGTACACTTTATTTTCATATAAAAAATATTTCTATAATAGTTTACATTTTGTTAACTATTTAAGGTAAAAAGCATATAAACCAAAAAAAATAACTTTTAAACGATAATCAAAATTTTAAGAATAATTAATTATATTTGAATAATGAAAAACAAGACCAATAAAATAGCACTAATCTACATTCTTATATCCATATTTTTGGTTATTGTGATTCATAAATTAATACCTAAATACATTTCTATAAGCAACTATCCCTATTATAGTACTACAGTTGACGTCGTATTTATACTACTTTCGGGAATACTACTAAAATACGTTTTACACAAAAACAACATTAAAAATTCGGTAGTTTTCAAAAAGTTAAAGAATACCAATGAAGAAATTAAAGAATCTAATGAAAGATATGATATTGTAGCAAAAGCAACAAGCGACACCATTTGGGATTGGAAAATTCAAGAAGATAGTATTTCATGGAATAAAGGAATTGAAGGTGTTTTTGGATACAAACAAAACCAAGTAGGAAAAAGTTCCGATTGGTGGTTTGGAAATATTCATCCAGAAGACAGTATTAAAATGTCTATTAAACTTTATTCCTTTATCGAACAAAAAACCGAAAATTGGCAAGATCAATACCGATTTAAATGTGCTGATGGTTCTTATAAATATGTTTTAGATAGAGGTTTTCTTTTAAAAGATGAAAATGGCATTGCAGTTAGAATGATTGGAGCAATACAAGATATAACCAAACAAAAGGAAGAAGAGCAACGATTAAAGTTATTAGAAACCGTAATCACTCAAACAAAAGATTCGGTAATCATCACAGAAGCCAATCTAAACGATGGTAAAATACCTAAAATAGTGTATGTAAATCCAGCTTTTTCTGTGATGTCAGGTTACCATTCTGATGAAATTATTGGAAAATCACCTAATATCCTTAAAGGTCCAAATTCGGATAACGAAGAATATGAAAAATTAATTAATGCCATAATAAACAAAGAAGAATGCCAAGTAGAAACCATCAGTTATAAAAAAAACAATGACGAATATTGGGTAAACTTCTCTATGCTTCCGGTTTATAATTCAGATGGCGAACTTTCACATTGGGTTTCGATACAAAGAGATATTTCAGAGGAGAAAAAACAGGAAGTAGAAAAAGAACAACTTATTAGAGAATTAACACAAAACAATAAAGATTTACAGCAGTTCTCGTATATAACTTCTCATAATCTTAGAGCTCCATTATCAAATTTAACTGGTCTATTAAGTTTAATAGATGACATTCCAGTTGAAAATCTAGAATTAAAAGAAATTTTGGACGGATTCAATAAATCCACTCATTTACTAAATGAAACTATTAATGACTTAGTAAAAGTGATTATCATTAAAGACAATCCATCTATTCAAAAAGAAGATGTTCAACTCAAAGACATTTTTGAAAACGTTTTTAGCCAACTAGATTTCCTCATTGGTTTACATAAACCTATAATAAAAATTAATTTTGAAGAAGTAACTTTTTTAAATATCAACAAAGCTTATTTAGAAAGTATATTATTAAATTTATTGACCAATTCAATAAAATATAAATCGGAAACCCGAAAATTAAAAATCAACATTGCTGCTCATAACAATGATGATTCAACAATTCTTACATTTAAAGACAATGGAATCGGAATTGACTTAGAGAGAAACAGAGACAAAATATTTGGCCTATATCAGAGATTTCACAACCACCCAGACAGTAAAGGATT
This sequence comes from Flavobacteriaceae bacterium, assembly GCA_947373225.1. GTDB lineage: Bacteria > Bacteroidota > Bacteroidia > Flavobacteriales > Flavobacteriaceae > Flavobacterium. The sequence goes on from CANBWX010000043.1 coordinate 7,166, forward strand.
AGGACTTTATCTCGTAAAATCCCAAGTAGAAACCATGGGAGGTATCATTAGTTTAGAAAGCGAAGTCAATATCGGAACAATATTTACATTAACATTTAAAAAACAATAATATATGCTCGATAAAATTTTATGCATCGACGATGACCCTATAACCCTTATGCTATGCAAAATGGTCATTAAGAAGACTTCTTTTTCAAATGAAATAGATACAGCCCGAAACGGTGAAGAAGCTCTTGATTATTTTAAAACAATTAAACAATCAAATTCTGAAGGCAAACTAAAAACACTACCTCAACTTATATTTTTAGACTTGAATATGCCTGTAATGGGCGGATGGGAATTTCTGGATAGCTTTAGTACTATAGAATATTCGGATTATAACCATATAAAAGTCATTATCCTCTCCTCTACCATTGATCCAGCAGATATTGAAAAATCAAAAAAATATTCAATGGTAATTGATTTTTTATCAAAACCTATATCTATAGAAATGTTAGAATATATTAAAAACAAGACTAACAATACCCCATAAAAAAAGCCTTACAAACTGTAAGGCTTTTTTTATGGATCGAATTGTTGTTGTTACAATTTAGCAACGTGTTTCGTTAATTTAGATTTCAAATTAGACGCTTTGTTATCATGAATGATATTCTTTTTAGCTAATTTATCAATCATAGAAATTACGCTTGATAATTTAGCAGTAGCATCTACTTTATCTGTAGCTATTCTTAATGCTTTAATTGCATTACGAGTAGTTTTGTGTTGGTATCTATTTAATACTCTTCTTTTTTCGTTGCTTCTAATTCTTTTTAAAGCTGACTTGTGATTTGCCATTTTACTTGTTTTTTATTGTAAATTATTTATAAAATATCAGTTAAAAAAGAAAAACCTCCCACAATTATTGACATAATCACTTTGGTTTTAACTAATAAAATAAAAAAAGGAGACACCTGTTTTAATTTTACAAAACTTATTTACAACTAATTTGTAGTCCGTGGGAGAATCGAACTCCCATTTCTTGGATGAAAACCAAGTGTCCTAACCGGTAGACGAACGGACCGTTGCATTACATTAATTTCAAAAAAACTTGTAGTCCGTGGGAGAATCGAACTCCCATTTCTTGGATGAAAACCAAGTGTCCTAACCGGTAGACGAACGGACCATGCTTTTGTAATGCGGATGCAAAAATACAACTATTTTTTATTCGCGCAATAGCTGATGTATGTTTTTTTTATTTTTTTTAATATGCCTTCGCAAACAACACTCTTCCAATTGATGGATTACCTGTAAACACACAGCTTCCCGCCTCTTCTACTCTATCCAAAGGAATACATCTTATGGTAGCTTTTGTCAAATTTTTGATTTCTTCTTCAGTAGCGGCAGTACCGTCCCAATGAGCCGAAACAAATCCGCCTTTGTTGTCTAAAACCGATTTAAACTCCTCAAAACTATTCACTTCCGTGATGTGAGTATTGCGATAATCTAGCGCTTTATTAAATAAATCATCCTGAATTTGTTTCAAGAGATTTTGAATATAAATTTCAATTCCTCCTTTATTTACTGTCTCTTTTGATAGATCATCTCTTCTTGCAATCTCAAAAGTTCCATTTTCTAAATCTTTTGGTCCAACAGCAATTCGAACAGGAACTCCTTTTAATTCCCATTCAGCAAACTTGAATCCTGGTTTTTGAGTTGTTCTATTATCAAATTTTACAGAAATATTTAGTTTTTTTAATTCTGAAATTAATCCATTTACGACAGCAGAAATTTCATCTAATTGTTCATCCGTTTTATAAATAGGAACAATAACTACTTGTATTGGCGCTAAATTAGGCGGCAAAACCAATCCTTTATCATCCGAATGCGTCATTACCAAAGCGCCCATTAATCGCGTAGAAACTCCCCAAGAAGTTCCCCAAACGTGTTCTTGTTTTCCTTCGGCATTCGCAAATTTTACATCGAAAGCTTTTGCGAAATTTTGTCCTAAAAAGTGAGAAGTTCCTGCTTGCAAGGCTTTCCCATCTTGCATTAGAGCTTCTATACAATAGGTTTCTTCGGCTCCAGCAAAACGTTCGGTTTCAGTTTTTAAACCTTTTATAACTGGAATTGCCATAAAATCTTGCGCAAAATCAGCATATACATTCATCATTTTCTCCGATTCTTCTATCGCTTCTTTTTTAGTTGCATGAGCGGTATGCCCTTCTTGCCACAAAAATTCAGCAGTTCGTAAGAACAAACGTGTTCTCATTTCCCAACGCACCACATTGGCCCATTGGTTAATCAACAAAGGTAAATCTCTATAGGATTGTACCCATCCTTTATAAGTAGACCAAATTATAGCTTCACTTGTAGGACGAACAATAAGTTCTTCTTCCAATTTCGCATTTGGATCTACCATCAATTTCCCGGGATTATCAGGATCATTTTTTAATCTATAATGCGTTACAATGGCACATTCTTTGGCAAAACCTTCCGCATTTTTTTCTTCAGCTTCGAACATACTTTTTGGAACAAACAAAGGAAAATAGGCATTTTCATGTCCCGTTTCCTTGAACTTTCTATCAAGTTCTGCTTGCATTTTTTCCCAGATTGCATAGCCATAAGGTTTGATAACCATACATCCTCTAACTCCTGAATTTTCGGCTAAATCGGCTTTTACAACCAACTCATTATACCATTTTGAATAATCTTCTGCTCGTGTTGTAAGGTTTTTGCTCATATTGAATAGTTTGGCACAAATTTTGTTTTAATAATTTTAACTAAATAGTTCGGCAAAACTAACTATTTTTGTAATGTGCAACAATAAAAAACCTTACAGATATGAAAACTAATATTTTTTCCTCTCCAAACGCTTCACTTTACTCACTAATTATTTTTTTGAGTATTATGATGACGTCTTGTGGCTCTTTTCAAAACACTTCTTATTATGACCGAGACGGAATATATGGAAATACTAATACTAGAAATGCCGAAAAAGTTGTCCAAAACAATTCGAACAATCGTTACAAAGAGTATTTTAATTCTTTGCAAAATGACAATGCACCAACAGAGATTTTTACTGATGTAAATAATTATACAGATTATAATTCTGTAAATGATACCATACAAAATTCGAACCAAGATTATGCCGATTGGGGAAATAATCCCGAAAGTACTTCGATAAACGTTTATTCAAACCCTTGGAATATGTCAATGGGTTTGGGTCTTGGCTATCCATATTATGGTTACGGATACGGTTATGGATACGGTTATCCTTACTACGGATTTGGATGGGATTACCCATTTTACGGTTATGGTTTTGGCTATCCAAGATATGGAGGATGGGGCAATTATGGTCATTATTATAATGGTAACAATTATTCTTATAATTCAAGCCGAAGAGGTTCATCGTATACTACGGTTGCAAATGGTAATCGATTATCACAAAATCAAGGAAAAACCAATGTTGTAACCAATAATTCTAATTATAGAACTTCAGCTCCTGTTTATAACACTTCTAGAAACAGCTCAGGTAATTACAGAGGTAACTCAAACACATACAGTAGAGGAAATTACACCATTAATAATGCCGCTAGAAATAGCACTTTAATGAATAGAAGAAGCTACCAAACTCAAAATAATAGTAGTAATAGTTCTCGCCAAAGTTATACCCCTAGCAATACTTCAAGAAATTCAGGTTCCAATAATAGTGGCGGTGGCGGAAGATCATCTGGTGGCGGCGGAAACGGCGGTGGCGGTGGCGGAAGATCATCTGGTGGTGGTGGAAGAAGATAAGATTCAATTACAAATTACGAATTACGACCGAACCTTAAAGTGCGAACTGGATAAGTAATTACGGTTAAAATCAATGATCTATACGCTTAAATTATATCGTTAAGTTTCTGATTTTAAACGTAGTTCGTTATTTTAATTCGTTATTGAGACTTAATTTCAATTTTATAAAAACTAAAAAAACAAAACTTACTCGAAATAAAATGAAAAAATACCTATTTATATTGATTGCTGGTCTCGGTTTTGGCGTGGCTCAATCACAAGAAATTACCGATGCAGTTCGTTATTCGCAAGAAAATTTAACGGGAACCGCACGTTTTAGAGGAATGAGCGGGGCTTTCGGAGCCCTGGGTGGAGATTTATCTTCTATAAATATAAACCCCGCTGGTTCGGCGGTTTTCAACAATAATCAGGTTGCGATAACCTTTAGTAATTTCGGTACCAAAAACAACTCGAATTATTTTGGCAACAACGAAACTACAAAAGATAATTCTTTCGATTTAAATCAAGCAGGTGGTGTTTTTGTTTTTAAAAATGCTAATCCAACAGGCAATTGGAAAAAGTTTTCGGTAGAAATAAACTACGAAAATGCTAATAAATTTAACAATTCTGTTTTTTCAGCAGGAACCAACCCTACCAATTCAGTAGATAATTATTTTTTAAGTTATGCTAATGGCGTACCGTTAAATGATATTCAGAATTCAACTTATGGTCAATTAGGACACGGCGCACAACAAGCTTTTTTGGGCTACCAAGCTTATATTATAAATCCTGTTGACGCCACTAATATGAACAACACTCAATACGTTTCAAACGTTCCTGCAGGTGGAAATTATTACCAAGAGAACAATGTGATTTCAACAGGAAACAACGGAAAATTATCCTTTAACGCTGCAACTTCTTATAAAGACAAACTGTTTATAGGAATTAATTTGAATTCACATTTTACCGATTTCAGACAATCTTCTAGTTTTTACGAAGAAAACAGTAATCCTTTGACTGCCGATTACACTGTTACCAATTTGCATTTTAACAATGAATTATACACTCACGGTACAGGATTCTCTTTTCAATTAGGAGCTATTGCAAAAGTAACCAACGAAATTCGTTTAGGATTAGCGTATCAATCACCAACTTGGTATAACATGAGTGATGAATTGACCCAAAACCTAGTTGCTGTAAGTAGCGCAACAGGTCTTCCTGACACAAATGATGTTGTAAACCCTCGTATTACAAATTATTACGAACCCTACAAAATACAAACACCTAGCAAGGTTACAGGAAGTTTTGCCTACGTTTTTGGAAAATCCGGCTTAATAAGCATTGATTATGCTATGAAGGATTATAGCAAAACTAAATTCATGCCAACGAATGATACTTACTTTATAGGTGTAAATAACACTATGAGCAACGTGCTTAATAGTACAGGCGAATTGCGAATTGGTGGTGAATATAAAATTAATGAATGGAGTTTACGCGGAGGTTATCGCTTTGAAGAAAGCCCATACAAAGACAAAAATACTATGGGTGACTTAACCGGATATTCTGGAGGCGTTGGATATAATTTTGGGTCAACCAAATTAGATTTGGCTTATTCCTACGCACAAAGAAATTCACAACAAGGATTTTTTAGCCAAGGACTTACTGATCCAGCAAGTATCAATACAAAAAATAATAATGTTTCTTTGACATTGTTGTTTGAGTTGTAACAAATCAATTATTAAGTAAATAGTAAACCACTTTTGAATAAAAAATCAAAAGTGGTTTTTTCCTTTTTAAAACGGGATAAAAACCACAAAAAGTCATAATTAGCCCCGATTACTTCACTATGCTTATATTTTCATCAGAGTTCAGTGAACTTCGTTTGAAGTGGAAATCTTCTCGATTTTTTTCGGGAGATTGCAACGAATAGCAGGACAAAAAGTTCATAAATAATCAAAGGTTTATGCTCCTAAAAATAAAAATTGTAATTTTGCAAAATTCCCAAAATATCGGGACTATAAATATATGAGAACCAAGTCTTTAAAAAAGAATAAAATAAACGTGATCACTCTTGGGTGTTCGAAAAATGTGTATGACAGCGAAGTGCTAATGGGACAACTAAAAGCAAGCGGAAAAGACGTTGTACATGAAGAAGAAGGAAATATTGTTGTAATAAATACTTGTGGATTTATTGATAATGCCAAGGCAGAATCCGTAAATATGATCCTAGAATATGCCGATAAAAAAGAGCGTGGTTTAGTCGATAAAGTATTCGTTACCGGATGTTTATCAGAAAGATACCGACCTGATTTAGAAAAAGAAATACCGAATGTAGATCAGTTTTTTGGAACTACAGAATTGCCAGCTTTGTTAAAAGCTTTGGGTGCCGATTATAAACATGAATTATTAGGAGAGCGTTTAACGACTACTCCAAAAAATTACGCGTATTTGAAAATTGCCGAAGGTTGCGATAGACCTTGTAGTTTTTGTGCGATTCCGTTGATGCGTGGAAAACACGTTTCTCAAACCATTGAAAAACTAGTAAAAGAAGCCGAAGGTTTAGCAAAAAATGGTGTAAAAGAATTGATTTTGATTGCTCAGGATTTGACTTATTACGGATTAGATATTTACAAAAAACGTAATCTTGGCGAATTACTTGAAGCCTTGGTAAAAGTAGAAGGAATTGAATGGATTCGTTTGCATTACGCTTTTCCAACTGGTTTCCCGATGGATGTTTTGGAAATAATGAAGCGTGAGCCAAAGATTTGTAATTATATTGATATTCCGTTGCAACATATTTCGGATTCGATTTTGAAATCGATGAAACGTGGAACGACGAAAGAAAAAACAACAAAATTGCTAAAAGAATTTCGCGAAGCAGTTCCTGGAATGACTATTAGAACAACTTTGATTGTGGGTTATCCTGGCGAAACTCAGGAAGATTTTGAAACCATGAGAGACTGGGTTCAAGAAATGAAGTTTGAGCGTTTGGGTTGTTTCACCTATTCGCATGAAGAAAACACAAGCGCCTACGACCTTGTTGATGACGTTCCTGAAGAGGTAAAAAAAGATCGTGCAAACGAAATTATGGAGCTTCAATCTCAAATTTCATGGGATTTGAACCAAGAGAAAATTGGCAAAACCTTCCGTTGTATCATTGACAGAAAAGAAGGAGAACATTTTGTAGGAAGAACCGAATTTGACAGCCCTGATGTAGATAACGAAGTTCTTATTGACGCTTCGAAACACTATGTAAAAACGGGTGAATTTGTCATGGTAAAAATTACCGATGCCACCGAATTTGATTTATACGCAGAACCTGTTTAAATTTGCATTATTAAATTATTTAAAATTAACACTTTAAAAAATAAAACATGAAAACAATTCAAACAATAATACTTAGCACATTTTTGTTATTGTCTATCAACACAATATCAGCCCAATATGGCGGTGGTGGTTATGGCGGCGGAGGTTATGGTGGTGGTATGAATAGTGGAATGGGTGGTATGAATGGTGGAAGAAGCGGAGGAGGTATGAACCGTGGTATGAATCAACAAAGTCAACCAGAAAAACCAAAAGAAATTCCTGTAGAAGTTACTGTTGGAAAAATAATGGATAAAATGACTCCTGCACTTCAATTAGATGAACTTCAGGTAATTGCAATATCCAACGTATTGAAAGAAAGCATAGATACACAGGGAAGAATTTTAAAACAAGAGACTTCTCAAGATGAACAAATTAAAAATTTTAAAATACTTTCAGAAAACACTGATAGAAAGATAATGGATTTTTTGAATGCCGATCAGAAACCAAAATATCTTGCTTTCAAAGAAGACAGAAAAACTCAAAAAGAATCAAGTTCTGGAGGAAGACATAAAAAAGAAAGAACTGAAACCAAATAAGGAATGAAATATTTTAAAAAAAGCCATTATTATTATGTTATTTTGGGGCTTATAATAACTTCTTGTTCTACTAATCCTTATAAAAAAAGTGAGAAAGTTTATAATGAAAATTTAAACACTTTAAAACAAACTATTTCTGAAAAGAAAGCAGAACCATTGCAAAGTGTCGTAATTCCGGTAAAAAGTGTTGATACATTATATTTAAAACAACTACTTACTATAAAAGACTCCATCTCAAAAATGGGAGACGAACCTTTGCAAAACGGAATCAGTACCGAATGGGTTGGGACAGTTAATTTCAACTTAAGAAAACCCAACTTTATCATCATTCACCATACTGCACAAGATTCATTAAAACAAACCTTGAGAACATTTACGCTGGCGAGAACCCAAGTAAGTGCTCATTATGTAATCGCTCAAGACGGCAGAGTGGTTCATATGTTGAATGATTATCTTCGAGCGTGGCATGCAGGAAGTTCTTCTTGGGGGAAAAATACTGATATTAATTCGGCTTCAATAGGAATAGAATTAGACAATAACGGAAAACAAGCTTTTTCGGCACTACAGATCAATAGTTTACTAGCACTTTTGACCAAATTAAAAAAAGATTATAATATTCCTACTCAAAATATCATTGGTCATTCTGACATCTCTCCAGGGCGAAAAAAAGATCCTAGCTCCTTATTTCCATGGAAATTATTAGCATCAATGGGTTTTGGGATTTGGCCTGAAGAAGTATTAGAACCAGCTCCAGCTGATTTTAATGCAGAATTAGGATTGCGAATTATAGGATATAATACAAAGAATCTTCCAGCTGCTATCACAGCATTTAAACTGCATTTTATTCAAACAGATGTAAATGCAGTTTTAGATGCAAAAACTATCAACACTATTTATGATATTTATAAAAAGCAATAAATTAAAAAATTGCCTATACTAGTTCAAAATAATAGTCCTTTTTATACGTTTTTATGACTGTCCGCAACCCTATCATTATATTTAATTTCGGTCATTCTGAGGAACGAAGAATCATATAACGAGAGTAATATATGTAATTCTTCGATCCTCAGAATGACAAAATAGAGTTTCTTTTAGTTTTGGTATTAATAACCGACAGTCATATTCATTTTACAACACCACAAAAAAAGATACACACAAAAAAGTCCCGCAAAAATTGCGGGACTTTATAATTAAATAGTGTTCTTCTTAGAAACCGTAAACAGCAGCTAAAGAAAATTGAGAAGCTGATTTAGTAGGTGCTAAATTAGACCCAACGAACATTGTTTTATTAGAATTTGTATCCATTCTAAACTCAGGAATAAAAGTCAATCCACCTGATTTCAAATTTGCAGTTAGTGTTAAAGCGCTCACTGATTTATCACCTGAACCTTGTTTGTAGTTAAAAGACTCTGCACGTAATCCTAAAGCAAAGTTATCTTTTATTGAATAAGATGGGTATAATGCAATACCTGAATAACCTACTTTACCTGTATTTGAATAATCAGCAGCATTAAGTCCTAATTTAAACTTAGGTGTTATTTGATAAGAAGCTGTTAAATCAAATATTGAACCACTTACAGAACCATCTAAATAGTTTAAATAAGCAGTTATTTCTTTAACTGGAACCAAAGTTAACTGTGCACCAACAGCGTTCAAACCAAATTTAGGGTTTGCTTGATAAACATTCCAATTGTCATTAAAAGCACCAACCATCAAACTAACTTTGCTTGAAAAAGCATAAGTACCTTTAATTCCAGCATTTTGAAATGGTCCGTTAGTGAATAAATAAGAGGTAGAGTAATTGAAATTCCCTAATGGAGAAATTACTTCATAACCAATAAATGTTGCCATAAAACCAGCTGTTAAAGTAAATTTATCAGAAGCAGCATAATTCACATAAAGATTTTGAATATGAAAAGATTGTCCATTGCTACCAGAATTTAAAAGAGATTGTCCTTCACCTCTTGGTCCAAAAGAAAGTTCTCCTACAAATGATGTTTTACCAGTTGTTTTTTTCAATGCAATATCGATCATTCCTAATGAAACTGAATTCTGATCGGATGCAAAACTAGTTGGAATATTTGCTGTTTTAGAAAAATCATATTTATAATATGTATCTACAGATCCAGATATTTCCATTGGTTTGTCTGCGGCTGGTTTGTCTTGAGCGAAAGTTAAGCTACTTGTAAGTGCTAAAGCTAAAATAAAGATTACTTTTTTCATGTTTAATTGTGTTTTAGTTAATGTTTGGTTTTCAATTCAATCATTATTTCTTCTAATTTGTTAGCTAAATAAACTAGATTCAAAATGATTTTTTGTCCAGAAATTTTATTTTCTTGAGGCGAATTTATCACCTTTTTTTATTCCTAAAAAAATAAAAGTTCCTTTTTTGAACAGAATTATCAAATCAAAAATATCTATATGAAAAAATACAATATCTGTATTTTAATCGATAAATTTTACAATATCAATAATCAAGTTTCACAACAAACCCCTTAATATTTTACAAAAAATAATCATTATACGCATTAAAAATCAATTTTAAAAGCATAAATACATCGAAAAATAAATTATACCCTAAAAAATATAGGGGTACAGAAATTTATGTTTAAAATTAGATTTTAAGTAAATCATTCTAATAAATTGAATCACCATAACATTTTAAAAAAATATTGATGATTATAATCAAAAGTCATTCAATAATGATTGACTTCATATTCATAAATTCCTTGATTCCTATTTCGGATAATTCTCTACCATAACCTGATTTTTTTATTCCTCCGAAAGGAATTCGAGAATCCGAACGCACCAACGAATTAATAAAAACATTTCCGGCTTCAATTTTTCTAGCCAAACGATACGCTTTCTCTCTATCTTCAGTCCAAATTGCCGAAGCTAATCCATAACGGTGGTTGTTTGCAATTTCTACAGCGTCAATTTCATTTTTGGCTCTAGTTATTGTTGCCAATGGACCAAAGGTTTCTTCCTGAAAAGCAATATTATTCGAATCTACAAAATCAATTAAAGTGGGCTGAAAATTACAGTTTTCACGTTCACCACCAAGAATAATCTTTGCTCCTTGTTGCAACGATTTTTCCAATTGATAACTCAAAGTGTCTGCAAATTCCATTTTTGCCAAAGGACCAATATCAATTTCGCTTTGCAACGGATTCCCTTGCTGTAATTCAGCTATTTTACGAGCAAAAATACTTGCGAATTCATCGGCTACTTTTTCTACAATGATAAATCTTTTGGCACAAATACAAGCCTGACCGGCATTTAGCATTCTGGATTGTGTAGCTACAGTTGCCGCTTTTTCGATATTAGCATCCTCCAAAACTATAAAAGCATCCGAACCGCCTAACTCCATAACCGATTTTTTGATGTGTTTCCCAGCCATTGAAGCAACTGAAGAACCTGCCGTTTCACTTCCCGTTAAGGTAATTCCACTGACAATATCAGAAGCAATTATCGATTCGACTTGACTAATATTGATAGTCACTTGTTGAAAAACACCTTCAGGAAAACCAGCTTCTAAAAAAGCATTCTCAATAGCTTTGGCACAACCTATAACATTAGAAGCATGTTTTAAAAGCGTTACATTTCCGGCCATAATTGCTGGCGCTGCATATCGCAAAACTTGCCAAAAGGGATAATTCCAAGGCATAATTGCAAAAACAGCTCCCGAAGGATCATAAACCGACATGCTTTTGAATGGCGTATCATAATAAATATCTTTCAACATTTCCTCAGCATGTACTGCATAGAAATCACAATTTCCAGCCGATTTTTCGACCTCAGAAATACCTTCGGATCTGATTTTACCCATTTCGCTGGTTATCAACAAGCCTAATTCTTCCTTTTTTACTCTGAGAATATTAGCTAAATTTTGCATTTTATCCGCTCTTTCTTGAAATGTGGTGTTACGCCAATTTTTAAAAGCCTTTTCGGCTAATTCAATTTTTTTACTCAATTGCGAATTAGTCAAAACTTCGTACTCAGCAATTACTGCTTGAGAATAGGGATTTATTGATTTGATTATCATTAGTTTTTTTTTATCGTTTAATAAAGTATGTATTTCCTTTAGAAAAAAAAATCTCCAAATTACATACAAGTTTTATGTAAATTTAAGGAATGAGCGAATTCAAATCATAAATTTTAACTTTAAAAACAAAAGAATACAATTATTTTTATTTACTTTCATAAAAAAATTATCTTTACTTAAAAGAAAGAATCTATTTACAAACCAACTAATAATACCTTATGCTATATGATACAAAAAGCAACAATAAACGATTTAGACCAATTAACAATTTTGTTTGATAAATACTTGGCTTTTTATAAAAAACCTTCCAATTTAAAAAATCAAAAATCCTATTTGAAAGAAAGAATAGAAAACAATGAAGCTATAATATTTATAGCTTTTGACGATGAAATAAAAGATAAAGCAATAGGTTTTGCTTTAATTTATTCTACATTTTCTTCTCTATTATTGAGTAAAATATTGATTTTAAATGATTTGTATGTTGATTCAAGTATTCGAAAAAAAGGTATTGGACAAAAATTAATTCTCGAAACTGTAGAATTAGCCAAGGAACTTAATGTAAATTTAATTCGATTGAGAACAGCCAAAAACAATGTAATTGCACAAGAACTGTATCATAAGATGGGATTTGTAAGAGATGAATATCAACATACTTATGATTTTACAGTAAAATAAATTAAACTCAAAAAACATAATGTTAAGCAAAGAACAAATAATAAGCGACAGTAAGGAATTTAGTTTGTTTTCGTGGTCAGCACAAGCAAGTGTAAATCCAATTGCCATAGAAAGAGCCGAGGGCGTTTATTTATTTGAAGTGGGCGGGAAAAAAATTATCGATTTCTCTAGCGGATTAATTTCAGTAAATATTGGTCATGGCGATCAACGTGTAATTGATGCAGTTGTAGAACAAATGCAGAAAGTGAGTTATGTAACTCCTAGTTGCACAACAGAAATCAGAGCTAAACTATCTAGAAAATTGGCCGAAATTTGTCCTGGAGATTTAAATAAAGCTTTTTATACATTGTGCGGTACATCATCGGTAGATAATGCTATAAAATTAGCAAGACTTTATACGGGAAGGCACAAAATTATTGGAAGATATAGAGCTTTCCACGGCGGTTCTATTGGTGGAATGTCAGTTGGCGGCGATCCAAGAAAACTAGCTAACGATTCACAACAAATGCCAAACGCAGTTTTGCTTGACGATCCTTATTATTTCTTTGGAATGAAAGATTTAGACGAAGCCATAAAGCTAAATTTAAGTCTAGAATACGTTGAAAGAGTAATTCAGTTTGAAGGTAAAGTAAATATTGCAGCCTTTATTTTTGAAGGCGAAAGCGGTTCTTCTGGTTGTTTGCATTATCCAAAAGGATATATAAAAGGCATAAAAGTACTTTGCGAAAAATACGGAATCCTATTTATTGCTGATGAAGTCATGAGTGGTTTTGGCAGAACCGGAAAATGGTTTGGGTTCGAAAATCACGATATTATTCCAGATATGATTTGCATGGCAAAAGGGATTACCTCTTCCTATTTACCATTGGGTTGTTTGATGGTTTCGGATAAAATTGCTGCCAAATTTGACAACACGCCCATGATGATTGGATTGACATATAATGCACATCCTGTCGCGTTAGCAGCAGCATTGGCAGTTGTAAATATTTATGAAAGTGATAATTTGATTGAAAACACTCGAAAAATGGGTGCCTATCTCGAATCTAAAATAGAGGAAATGAGAAGCCACCATCCAAGTATGGGTGAATTTAGAAATACCGGACTTTTGGGTTGTTTAGATATTCTAAAAAACAAAACTACTGGCGAACTTATTGCTCCTTATAACGCTGCTGGCGAAGACTTGAAAGTATCGAATCTAATTGCAGTAAAATTACGAGAACTAGGCATGTACACTTTTGTTCGTTGGGGGTATATTTTTATTGCTCCACCATTGTGTATCAATGAAAAAGAAATAGATGAAGGATTAGCAATATTATCAGAAGCATTAAAAATTTCGGATGAACATCTAGTTCTATAATTTATAATTACAGATCATAAAAAATCTCCATCCCACTAAAGCAGGATGGAGATTTTTATTTTAATCAATTAGTTATTATTTAATAATTATTTTTTTAACTGTTTTGTCAGTGTCATTTGAAATTTCCATGAAATAGATTCCAATTGACAATTCTGATAAATTTACAGAACCATTTTCGTTCACCGCTTTTACATCTAAATCTTTCAACAGTTTGGCATTAGCATCATAAATACTAATTTTAGAAATTGTAGTGGTACTATTTTTTGTAATTGTAAAAACCCCATTAGATGGATTTGGATATAAACTTATTTTATCTAAAGAAGCAAAATCTTCTACTCCTAAGGCCGAAAAAGTAACGGTTCCTAAATTCTTATTAGCATGTTCTTGAGTGATGTCAAAAGTCCCAGGACCATAAGCAGCAATTACATTTAAAGAAGTTAATGTGTTATAAACAAATTTATAATCCGAAGGATCAGCAGTAACAAAAGGTCTATTAGCCACAACAGTACGAATACCACTAGAAGTTGTATTACTGGTAACTGTCCAAGTATTTAATAAGTCTTTATTTGGCGAAACCGTATCTCCTGCATCTGTATAATCACTTAATGTTGAAGCAGAATCTAAAATAACATATTCGTCATAATTTGCCATACCAGTACTATTGATACCTACTCCCAGCCATGAATTATCAGGTCCCGTAAGAGTCATTTGTACTTTTGAAGTAGCATTATTCAAATCAAATTTTACAGTCACAGTTGGTGAAGTCCCAATATTAAAAACAGTACTTGTTTTTTGGGCAAATGAGGTATTCATTGCGCCTAAAATCAAAAGTATTAAGTAAATTTTTTTCATATTATATTTTTTTAAAAGTTAGTTTTATTATTTATTTAAAAGGATTATTAGTTCCGTGTTCTTGTTAAATGTGGCAAAATCTAATGCTTTTTTGCCATCATTATCCTTACTTGTTATATCAGCACCCGCTTTTATCAATGTTTTTACAATTTCATTTTTATTAAAAAAAGTAGCGTAAATCAAGGCAGTTTTCCCTTGAGAATCTGATAAATTCAAATTTGCTTTTTGAGAAATTAATTTTTCTAAAATTTTACTATTTCCTGACATAATAGTTGCCATCAAAGCAGTTCCCATTCCAGAATTATAATTAATATCTTTAACTTTATCAGCAAGAAATAGCGCGACTTCCTCATTATTTTTATAACAAGCCAAAATCAATGGACTTGATTTTCTATCATCAACTGTATTGACTAATTCAGTATTTTTATCATAAATCGCTTTCATTTCAACCAAAGTGCCTTTTCTTGCCACATCAAAGACATTTTTTTCTTGTGCACTGCCAATCAAAGTAAAAAATAAAAAAAAGCAATTAATAATTATTCTTGTCATGGTTATTA
>CANBWX010000044.1 GCA_947373225.1 Flavobacteriaceae bacterium
AAAATGGCTCAGAAACCAAGTATTCCAAAAGGAACAAGAGATTTTTCACCAGCTGAGGTGGCAAAACGTCAATATATTATTTCGATTATCAAAAGTAATTTCGAGAAATTTGGTTTTCAACCTATAGAAACTCCTTCATTCGAAAACTCCGAAACCTTAATGGGGAAATACGGTGAAGAAGGCGATCGTTTGATTTTTAAGATTTTGAATTCAGGCGATTATTTGGCGAAAGCCGATGCTGCATTATTGCAAAATAAAGAAAGTAATAAACTGACTTCAAGCATTTCCGAAAAAGCACTTCGCTACGATTTAACAGTTCCTTTTGCTCGTTATGTCGTGCAACATCAAAGTGAAATTGAGTTTCCTTTTAAGCGTTACCAAATACAACCGGTTTGGCGAGCGGATCGTCCGCAAAAAGGTCGTTTCAGGGAGTTTTTTCAATGTGATGCCGATGTTGTGGGTTCGAAATCCTTGTGGCAAGAAGTAGAATTAGTGCAATTGTACGATTCGGTTTTTACCCAATTAGGATTAGAAGGCGTGACCATCAAAATCAATAACCGCAAAATACTTTCGGGAATTTCCGAAGTTATTGGTGCCAAAGACAAATTGATCGATTTTACGGTTGCCTTAGATAAACTCGACAAAATTGGTGAAGACGGCGTGAAAAAGGAAATGATCGAAAAAGGAATTTCGGAATCTGCCATCGAAAAAGTTCAGCCATTATTCCATTTTACCGGAACCATTTCGGAGAAAATAAATCAACTTTCGGTATTATTAGCCGCTTCCGAAGAAGGATTGAAAGGCGTAGAAGAATTACGTTTTATATGTGATACTATTGCTAATCTTGGCTTGAATAAAGCAATTCTGGATTTAGACGTAACTCTTGCTCGTGGATTGAATTATTATACGGGTGCAATTTTTGAAGTTGCTCCGCCTAAACAAGTTGCCATGGGCTCTATTGGTGGCGGTGGAAGATATGATGATTTGACTGGAATTTTCGGTTTGAAAGATATGAGCGGTGTTGGAATTTCTTTTGGTTTAGACCGAATTTATTTGGTTATCGAAGAATTGAATTTATTCCCAGAAACCGTGACATCGACCTCGAAAGCATTGTTCCTAAATTATGGCGAAAAAGAAGCTTTTTATTCGATGAAAGCCATAACGCAATTGCGAAGTTTTGGAATAAAAGTAGAATTATATCCGGATAATGTCAAGGTGGGAAAACAGTTTCAGCATGCCGATAAACGTGGAATTCCTTTTGCGGTTATCGTTGGCGAAACGGAAATGAGTGAAGGTAAATTTGCTTTGAAAAATTTAATTTCTGGCGAACAACTTTTGCTTGATTTTGAAGGTTTGAAGGCTGCTTTGGTTTAATTCCGACTTGAATATAAATAAAAATGCCTCGAAATTTTCGAGGCATTTTTGCTATTTCTATATGTGTATTATTTTTTAGCGCAGCATTTTTTGGCATCTTTAGTCATATCTTCTTTCGAACATTTTTTGCCGTTCATTTTGCATTTTGCCGTTTCTTCTGTTTTAGCCGTTTCTTTTGTCGCAGGTTTTGTTTGTTGAGCGTTTGCACTAAATGTAAATAAAGTAATTATTACAAGGGTGATTATTTTTTTCATTTTCTTTGAATTAAATTTTTATTGTTTGGTTAATATTTTGGAGTATTCCAAAAATTACAAGCCAAATATAAATATAAAAATTAATAATAAAAGCAAGATTGAGTTAATGTTTACTTAAGAAATAGGTTTTAAAACAGGTTAGTTTATAATAATTTTTTTGTTTAAATCGCCTTTTGTAGTTTTTACTTTAGCAATATAAACTCCAGAATTTTGAGTTTTAATTGGTATTTGAATATTTTGTTGTTCTAAGTTTTCAGTGGTCCATGAAGCGATTGATTGTCCTAGGATGTTGAATAAAGTTATTTTTTCGACGGTTACATCAGTTAATTTATTGTTGATTATTAATGTGTTATTGTTTTGAATATGAGTGATTTTAATTGCATTATCGTTTGTAACGTTTCCTTTGATACCTAAGGTTTTGTCTGTAAAGCGTAAAGCGAAACGGCTTGTGTTTTCTCCAACGGGAATACTAACATCAAATGATGCAGTTCTAATGTCGTGATACGTGTCATTTTCACTGTCATAAATGAAAATGGGTTGTTCTGGATCGAAGTTTTCTAAGGTATCAATCATGAAGGATACTTTTCCGTCAACATCAGCTTTCACGCCAATAGGGTAGGAGGCATTTGTATCAAAATAGCCTTCACCTTCGATTACCAATTGATCGTCTCCATTTAAAAAATACATATCATTAGGAAAATTATCCATATTGTAACCGTCATATCCATAGTCTATTTCGCTAGTAGCTTTTTCATTCATGAAACCTAATAAAACTTGTCTGTGGTACAAATTATTCGAATTGTAACCCAAACGAATTCTTTTGAGAGTATCAGTTGTTACAACTGCATCATTACAGTTTGTAGCTGTTGTTACACTTGTTTTAGAAGTAGCAGCTATTTTATACATACCATTTGAAACTCCTGTTTCGTTTTCTTTATGAAAGCCTCTTTGAGCATTGTTAAAAGTAATTGTTCCGCCTCCGTTTGATTTTCCTGTTACAAAAAAGCCTTGCCCCACAGGAATATATCGGTTTGGAATTCCTTTTGAAGAAGAACCTAAACCGCTGATGTAATCTACTCCTGATGAGGTTGGAGCAACTCCGCCTGTTAAATTTATTTCGCCATATCCGCCTTGATAATCACGTAAAATATGAGTGTCGTTTGTTGTGTAATGTTCCCAAAAATAGAGCGTTCCGTCTATAGAACTTGAATTATCATTGATAAAAGCATAAGCATCTAAAGCGGAAGGATATGGATTTCCGGTTAGTAATAACTGATCGGCGGCAACGGTGTTCGAAGTCATTGTTCCGTTGTTTGGTTTGCCTACAAAAGTATAATTTTGGCTGCCACCCTCAGCTCCACTTCCTTTCATTGTAAATCCTTGACCCACACGAATTGGAGTGGTTTCTTGTATTTGATTCCAATTTGCATAAGCATTTACATAATTATCAAAGGTATACAACCAGTATCTAGCAATGCTAATCGGACTTGTTGGCGCTCCATCATAACCCCCAATCCAATTTATGTTTTGCGGTGTCGATGTGGTGCTGTCTTTCATAATATCAGCAACCGCATGATTGGTGTTATTGGTAGTGTCATTTATTGTACTTACAGGAGAACACCAATAGTTATAGTTGTAAATGTTTGATTGTCCTTGTTGGTTTCTTTCGAGAGAACCGGCACTGGTTACGTCTAAATCGCTTTCTGTGGTTTGAACCAATTGTGACATTCCAATTAAGTCTATTTTTCCGTCTAATTTTAGATAACTAGAAATTTCTAACTTAGAATCATTTGCAGCGCTTAATGTTCTAGTGTCAACAATTAACCCTAAAACGGTTTTATTTCCATTGGATGAAATGTTATTTGAAGTTACAACTATATTCCAGTCTATTTTTGTTGTGCCATCAATTCCAAAACTATTTGGCACATCCCAAACAGGATAATGATTCCAGGTAGCATCTGTTTCCCAGTTCCCATCAATTCTAGATGTGTAAGGTATTGGAGCGGTTTCGTCTTGCTGGGTGTAAATATTTTTTAGTTTACCATTAATTGAATTAGCTGATATATCTAATAAGTTTCCGTTGTCAATATCTGTATTTGAATTCATTTGGTAATAACCTTCTAGATTAGTCCAACTTAAACCAGTGATGTTTTTTGGAACAATTGCGCCTTCTACATTTCCGCTGCCATCATCATATATTTCCTGATTCATAGTTTGTCGGATTTGATCCGCTGTCAAAGAAACATTCCAAATACGTACTTCGTCCATCCATCCATTATAATAATTGTTTGGAATGGTATTATTTTGACTCATTGCCCCTAAAACAAAATCAGCGGTATTCGATACTGGGTTTACACCTGAAGCGGTTTTTTCTACTATTCCATCAATGAATAAATTATAATTTGTGCCGTCAAAAGTAACTGATACGTGATACCATCTATTGGTGTCAATTGTATGGGTAGCAGTAATTGAATTATTATTCCAATGAAATGATATGTAGTTGTTTACCAGTCTTAAATCATAACCATTAGCTGAACTTGGGATAATGCGTTTTGAAATTATAGTTTGTGTATTGCTATTGGTAGCGTTTGATTTTACCCAAGCTTCTAGGCTAAAATTACCACTGCTTAAATCAAAGTTATTTTTAAAATTGATATTGTCGTCAACACCGTCAAAATTGATGACATCACAAGGGACAAATGTAATTATTACGTCATCAGTTGCTCCACAAGTTGTTGTCCATCTCAAGGTATAAGCACCATAATTTGGACTGTAAAAATTGGAAGTTTGGCTGGAGCTATTAGAGAAACTTTCTCCGCCGCCAGACGGGCCACTTACTATAGCCCAAGATCCTGTTGCGCCTGTTGCTGCCAATGTTACAGTATCTCCTCCGCAAGAAGCTATTTGGTCAGGACCTGCCAAAGCTGATAGACAGGAAACGGTATCAATGGCAACTTTAATTGAGCCAGTAATAGGTAAATGACAAGAGGTTCCGTCATATCCTTGGAAAAAATATTTTGTAAATGGAGATCCGGATATTGCACCTGTTCCTGTTATAGTTCCATTTTCTAAAGAAACTTCTGGACTGCAGCCAGCATTTAGGATAACGCTACAATCTGTTGTAACATCGAGGGTAAAGCTTAAATTAGCATATACATATTCAGGATGACCCGCAGTTATAGGTAAGGTACCTAAATTCCAAGTAATTGTATTTGTTCCTGAATTATATATAGGAGCACTAACTTGTGTAGCACCATTTTGGAGATTAGAGGTTATAGTTCCTGTGTGAAAAATGGCGGTTGCTGGTACAGGGATTGTAATTATGGTGTTGTTGGTTGCTTCTGTTCCCTCATTCGTAATGTTGAGAGAATAACTGATTGATTGTCCGGGTAATGCATTTAAAACAGAAAGACCACTAACTCCATTTATTGAATTTACACTTGATAATCCTTTAGGTTCTGGAATATAAGCATCTACTGACATGGCAAAGCCAAAGATGGTGAATACGTCAGAAGAGGAACCAAATCTAAAAGTTGTAGAAGTTTGATTGTTACCAATGACTGAATTAGATCCATTTGGAATTGTAAACATACTAAAGTCAACTCCCGTATTATTTACCAAATTTGGGTTGCTATTTGTTGTACCACCTGTAGGAACTGGAAATATTGAAGAATTGAAGAAGTTAGAGGTTGTATTACTAGAATGGTTTAATGTTAAATAGTGAGTTGAATCATAAATGGAGGCGTCTTGAGCTAACTTTTGCACCGCAAGATAATCGCCACTTAAATTTCGATCTCCTTCAGCAGCCATTACGCCCAGTTTCATATTCACAGACCCAGATCCTACAGTTGTAAACCCTGATATGTTAATGTTTCCATATTCGCCACCTCCCGCAAGTTGTCCGTTAACATATGCGTAACCATCAAAAAGGGTTACGGCACGAGATTTCATAAGTTGATTTTCATAGATAACAATCAGCGCCCAGCCCCCAGAATAACCAGGGTGTTGAGAATAATCTTGATTTCCGTTATTTCCTTCTATTAACGCAATATCGGCAACGGTATAGGCTCCTGGTCCATGAGTTTTTACATAATCAGTAACTTCTTGATAGCCTACAAAAATACCGCTATTGGAGGCTTCAGGAAAACGTATGGTTGAAGAAGTGTTTATAGTGGTGTATCCAGAAGCACCTGGTCCTTTAAAAGAAATTGATTTTTTGTCAAAAGTTTTTGAAGCAGATATCACAATACCAGCAGAACTACTAGATTGATAATTAGCTAAAGATAAATTTGTCAAAATGCTTCTAACTAAACTAGTAAGGGTAAATTGGGTACCCCAAGCGATATTCGATGTGTAAGGTGTAGTAAATGTTGCAATTCCCACACTATTGTAAGTTACAGGAATGTTGGTTGCTGCAGTGCCATCGATACTAAGAGTAACAATAGAGGCACCTGATGTTGCATTCGTAAAACTGAAAGCATAATTATGTGAAGTTCCAGTGATGGTTGTGAAAGTATAAATAGGATAATAATTGTTGGAAGATCCTCCTCTAGATACAGTTAGTGTATAATTAGAACTCAATGCAGTTTGACCGTTGGAGATTCTTCTGTTGGCAGTAAAAGTTTCGTTAGCATCATCTGATTTTCCTGTCCAGTAAAGCCCTGCAAAGAGGACAGTAGAGCAACTTTGGGTAGCGCTATTTTCACCTGAATTAGAAAGTTCAAGAGTAGCTTTTGAAGAGTTTAGAGTATTAGAATCACCATCAATATCTACAAATCTCATCTCTCTTGCTTCATTATCATAACTATCATTATAGGTAGCA
Organism: Flavobacteriaceae bacterium; assembly: GCA_947373225.1. Lineage (GTDB taxonomy): Bacteria > Bacteroidota > Bacteroidia > Flavobacteriales > Flavobacteriaceae > Flavobacterium. Next base: position 6,451 of record CANBWX010000044.1, read on the forward strand.
AGGGTTAAATTAGTATTGCCAATCAGAGTGAAATCACCTTTGATATTGTAAATTGTTTGGGAAGGAGTAGTAGCGGCAGTTCTTTGTGAGAAATTAACTTGTGGAGAAGTTATTGTTTGACCAAATCCCACAAAGACAATAAAAATGCACCCTAAAATAAGGTACACTTTTTTGATAATGTTGGAAGTTGTTTTCATTTCTTTTTGGGGTAAAAGCGATGAAGTATCGTTGTGTTAATTTATGATTTTTGATAAATAATGGGGGTTTTTATTTATATCTTGTTTTCTTTATCTATGGGTTCTTAACCCATTTTTTTATTTATTTTTGTAAGTAAAGATAGTGCAGAAATTATTTTTATGCGATTAACAACTTGTTTAATCGACGAAATGCACGATTGATTTATTTTTTATAAGAAAAAACATTAGATTAATATCAAAAAAAAACCACCTTTTTAATGGTGGTTTTCTAATTGATATTCATGCTTTTAACTATTTAAGGAATGATTATTTTTTTGCTAATTTCTCCACTTGTAGAATTGATTTTTGTGATATAAATCCCAGAACTTATATTAAGTATTGGAATTTGTATGTTGGTTTGGTCAAAACTGGTAACGTCCCATTTAGTGATAAATTGTCCTAGAATATTATAAAGAGATACCGCACTTACCGTAGAATCAGTAGTTGTATTTGCAATTTTTAAGGTACGACTCGATTGAGAAAATTTTGTTTGAATGGTATTGTTCGAAGTAGCATTTTCTTCTATATCATCATAAGCATTTTCTTTGTTACTTTTGTTTTTCTTTATTTCTTTAAAACATAGGTAAAAACGATTGTCATAAATCCCAGCAGGAAGAATAATCTCGAAGGATTGATTTTTTATAGTATGATATATATTACTTTGTTTGTCATAGATAAAGACTTTTTGGTTGGCATCAAAATTTTCTAAAGCATCAATTATAAAGGATACTTTTCCTTCGGCATCCGTTTTTACTCCAAGAGGTAAAGAAATACTTTCGTTGAAAAAACCTTCGCCTTGAATAGCCAATTGATTGCTGCCATTTAAAAAATACATGTCATTCGGGAAATTATCCATATTCAATCCGTCATAGCCATTATCCATTCCGCTTGTCGCATTTTCATTCATAAATCCCAATAAAACTTGTCGATGGTAATTATTTGAGGAATTGAAACCTAATCGAATTCGCATAAAATTATCTTTTTGTATTGGATCATTGCTATTATTCAACGGTTTTTTATTTTTAGAATTAGCAGTAGTTTTAAACATGATATTCGAAACACCTGTTTCATCTTCTTTGTGAAAACCCCTTTGGTTATTGTTATAGGTTACCGTTCCGCCAAACCCAATTAATCCATTAACAAAGAATCCTTGTCCCACAGGAACAAATTGCCCAGGAATTCTTGTGCTAGAACCTAATCCACTTATTAAAGCAGGAGAAACTGGAGGTAATCCGCCAACTAAATTTCTCTCGGCATAACCACCTTGATAATCTCGTAAATCATGTGTATTATTAGTGGCATAATGCTCCCAAAAATATAATGTTCCGTCGATGGAAGTTAAATTGTCATTTATAAATGCCGTTGCATCCAAAGCTGATGGATAAGGATTTCCTGCAAGTAATAATTGGTCTGAACTTACTGTATTTGAGGTTATTAATCCATTATTTGGTTTTCCTGTAAAAACATAATTTTGAAGCCCAGTTGAGCCACTTCCTTTTAGTGTAAATCCTTGTCCAACTCTTAAAGGATCATTTTCTGTTATTTGAACCCAACTAAAATAATCGTTTCCATAATTATCAAATTTATATAGCCAATATTTAGCCAAACTAATTGGCGATGTTGGAGCTCCATCATATCCACTAATCCAATTGATTGCTGCAGGTATCGCAGGATTTGTTCCATCTCGCATTACACCATCTACAGCGTAATTAGTATTATTGCTTGTGGTATTAATCGGGCTTACCGGTGAACTCCAATAGTTGTAATTATAAATATTTGATTGTCCTTGTTGGTCTCTTTCAATAGAACCAGCACTTGTAACATCTAAATCGCTTCCTAAGGTTTGAATCAATTGAGATTTTCCAACCAAATCTATTTTTCCGTCTAATTTCAGATAACTTGAAATTTCAAGTTTTGAATCATTATTAGCACTTATGGTGTTGCTGTTTACTAATAATCCCAATACAGTTTTATTACCATTGGAAGTAATAGTATGAGAGGTTTCAACAATATTCCAATCTATTTTTGTTACACCATCTAATCCAAAACTATTAGGAACATCCCAAACTGGATAATTTGTCCAAGTAGCATCTGTTTCCCAGTTGCCAGAAGTTCCAGAAGTATATGGTATTGGTGCTGTATCTGGTTCTTGAATATAAATCCCTTTTAATTTTCCATTTTTAGAATTTCCTGATTTATCTACTAAATAGCCATTACTAATATCGCTTGCTCGATTCATTTGGTAATAACCTAGCAAATTAGTCCAACTCAACCCGCTGATGTTTTTGGGTATAATTACTCCTTTTACATTGCCGCTACCATCATTTATAATTTCCTGATTCATCGTTTGTCGGATTTGATCTACTGTCAAAGTAGCATTCCATATACGTAATTCATCAGCATAACCATTATAATAGTTATAGGGTGTAGCAGTATTTTGACTCATCGCGCCCAAAATAAAATCTACACTATTCGATGTTGGGTTTACACCCAAAGCTGTTTTTTCGACTATTCCGTCAATGTATAAATTATAATTAGTTCCGTCGAAAGTTACCGCAATATGATACCATCTATTAGTATCAATAGGATGTGTAGCAACTATTGAATTATTATTCCAATTGAACGAAATACGATTATTTACTAATCTTAAATCGTAACCATCAGTAGAAGTGGGGCTAAGGTGTTTCGAAAGTATAGCTTGTGTATTTCCATTAGACGCATTCGATTTTACCCAAGCTTCTATACTAAAATTGCCACTGTTTAAATTGAAGTTATTTTTGAAGTTGATGTGATCATCAATACCATCAAAATCGACAACATTACAAAGCGCAAGTGTGATTATAACATCATCCGTAGTAGCACAATTTGTAGTCCAGCGTAATGTATATACACCAAGATTTGGACTGTAAAAACTTGAAGTTGGACTCGTATTATTCGAAAAAACTTCTCCGCCACCAGATGGTCCACTAACAATTGACCAAACTCCATTTGTTCCTGCTGTTGCCGCTAAGGTAACGGTATCACCTCCGCAAGCAGATATTTGATCAGGACCAGCCATACTTGCTAAGCAGGAAGCCGTATTTATAGCTACTTTAATCGAACCGTCAATTGGTAAATGGCAAGTAGTTGAATCATATCCTTGAAAAAAATATTTTGTAAATGAAACTCCAGAAATCGCTCCCATACCTGTTATGGTTCCTGTCTCTAAAGAAACAACAGGGGAACAGCCAGCACTTAATATAATACCGCAATCTGTTGTGACATCAAGAGAGAAACTTATATCAGCATATATATATTCTGGATGACCAGCAGTTATTGGCAATGTGCCTAAATTCCAAGTAATTGTATTTGTTACTGAATTGTAAATTGGAGTAGTGCCAGGAGTGAAACCATGGTAAGTGTGAAATACGATTGTTCCTGTATGAAAAATTGATGTTGCCGGAATAGGAATTGAAATTATTGTATTATTCGTAGCCTCTGTACCTTCATTAGTAATATTGAGTGAATAATTAATTGTTTGTCCTGGTAACGCATTTAGTATAGGAGGATTTGTGACATTATTAATTGAACTTACACTTATTAATCCTTTTGGTTCAGGAATATAGGCATCTACTGACATGGCAAATCCAAATATGGTATACACTTCCGAAGTAGATCCAAACCTAAATGTAGTAGAGGTTTGATTGTTGCCAATAACTGAATTTAATGCATTTGGAATAGTAAACATGCTAAAATCTACTCCGGTATTGTTTACTAAATTAGGATTGCTATTACCTGCTGTTGGAAAAGGAAATATAGAAGAATCAAAGAAGTTGTTAGTTGTATTTCCAGCATGGTTTAATGTTAAATAGTTGGTTGCGTTATATACCAAAGGATTCGCATTTAGTTTTTGTACCGCCAAATAATCGCCTGTTAAGCCAACATCTCCTTCGGCCGCCATTACTCCCAATTTCATGTTTACTTGTCCTGCTCCAACTGTTGTAAATCCTGAAATAGGAATAGTTCCATATTCACCACCTCCTGCAAGTTGTCCATTTACATAAGCATAACCATCAAAAAGTGTTATGGCTCGGCTTTTCATCAAAGGATTGTTATAAATAACAACCATTCCCCAACCTCCAGAATAACCAGGATGTTGGGCATCAGCAGTTCCGTTATTCCCTTCAATCAAGGCTATATCGGCAACAGTATAGGCTCCTGGTCCATGTGCTTTTACATAATCAGTAATTTCCTGATAACCTATAAAAATACCACTATTTGTAGCTCCCGGAAACCGAATTGCAGAAGATGTTGTAATGGTAGAATAAGATGAAGCACCAGGCCCTTTTAATGAAATTACCTTTTTGTCATAATTTTTAGAAGGAGCGCATACAACATTTGCATAACTGGAAGATTGATATTGAGCTAAAGTGTAGCTTTTGGATGTATTTCGTGTTAAACTATTAATTATGAATGGTGTACCGAATGCTAGATTTGAAGTATAAGCTGTTATAAATGTTGCTATTCCTGTTCCTGAGTTATAGGTAACAGGAACATTAGTTGCTAAGCCTCCGTCAATTTTAAGAGTTACTATTGAAGAACCTGAGGTAGTATTGGTGTAACTAAAAGCATAATTATGACCATTACCTGTGAAAGTATATATGGGATAATAATTAGAAATAGATCCTCCTAGGGATACTGTCATTATGTAATTTGTATTGGGAATTGTAGAGCCATGGGCTGCAGTTATATTGTTAACAGAAAATGTTTCATTAGCATCATCTGATTTCCCTGTCCAATAGAGACCAGCAAAAAGAATATTAGAACAACTTTGATTGGCACTATTTTCTCCCGAATTAGATAGTTCAAGAGTTGCCATAGAAGAATTCAAAGTTGTAGGGTCACCATCAATATCAACGTATCTCATTGAGTTTCCTTCATTATCTGTAGAAGTAGAATAATTATTGAGGGTTAAATTTGTATTACCTATTAAGGTAAAATCTCCCTTGACATTATATATTTTTTGAGTTGGAGTTGCTGTTGAAGTTCTTTGCAAAAAAGGAACTTGCGGAGAAGTCAATGTCTGAGCTTTTGTTTGAATAGTCAAAATTATAAGCAAAGTCAAAAACACTAAATACTTGAAAGAATATTTGGAATATTTTGGGTAGATGTTTTCCATAATTATTTAGATTAAAGAATTTTAGACCCATTCCAACTTTTGTTTGCTGTAAGAGCTTGACTTTGTTTATGTCCTAAAAAAGACATGGCTAAAAAAGCTAATAAGCAGTAGGTTCTTTCGGTATAATGGGTAGTTTTTTTCATGTTTTCGGGAGCATAAAAGCAATGAAGAAATAGTTATTATGTATTTTTTTGAATCCTATTTTAAAAGTTTTTAATTTATAAATAATCCTCTTCTACTAATTTGATGTTGAAAAACTTGTAATTCAAATGTATGTAAAATTGTAAATTATACGATGAAACAAATAAATAAATCGATAAAATACATAAATTTTAAAAAAAAATAAGAAAAAAACCACTATTTAGTTATATGAAAATATTAGAACTAAATTTAAAATACTGAAAAACCTCTTTGCCCAATATTTAGAGCGAAAGAGGTTTTATGAATTCTAATTTATTCAAAAAGAAGTAGTAATTTTTTATTAGATGGAAGTTCTGAATGTTTTTATTTAATGATTATTTTTTTGCTTAGTTCGCCGTTTGTGGTTTTTACTTTTGCAATGTATATTCCAGAGCTAATACTTTTAATTGGTATTTGAATGTTTTGTTGATCAAGATTTTCTGTTTTCCAAGAAGCGATAGATTGACCAAGAATATTGAATAGTTCTACTTTTTCAACAGTCACGTTCAATAAATTATTGTTGATTACAAGTAGATTCGCATTTTGAATATGAGTGATTTTTATATCATTATTAATGATGTTATCGTTAACACTTAGTGTTTTAGTTGTTTGTGATTTATTAGTAAAACGCAATGCAAAACGAGTGTCGTTCTCTCCAATAGGCATGTTTACTTCATATAATCCATTTCGAATATCGTTATATGTATTAGTAACATTGTCATAAATGTAAACTGTTTGTTCTGGACTAAAGTTTTCTAAAGCATCAATTACAAATGAAACTTTTCCTTCAACATCTGTTTTCACTCCAATAGGATAGGAGGAATTTACGTCAAAGTAACCCTCACCTTCAATTACCAATTGGTTGTCACCATTCAATAAATACATATCGTTAGGGGAATCATCAAAATTTAATGAATCATAACCATAATCCATATCGCTTGTAGCATTTTCATTCATGAATCCTAATAAAACTTGACGATGGTAATTGTTATTAGAGTTGAAACCCAAGCGAATTCTCATAAGAGTATCTTTTACTATTAAATCATTACTGTTATCATTCCAATGATTTGCTTTTACAGGGCGTTTTTTATACATAATAGTAGAAACTCCCACTTCATCTTCTTTATGAAAAGCTCTTTGATTATTATTGAATTTAACAATTCCTCCTGTAAGTCCACCATTTACAAAGAATCCTTGACCTACAGGAATATATTGATTTGGTGCTAGTCTTGTGCTTGTTCCTGTTTGGTTAATAAAATCTACTCCTGAAGAAATAGGAGGAACACCACCACCAAGATTTCTTGTGGCATAACCACCTTGATAATCGGCTAATACATGTGTGTTATTTGTAGTGTATTGTTCCCAAAAATATAAACTACCATCAATAGAACCTGCATTGTCAGTAATAAAAGCATCTGCATCTAATGCGGATGAGTAAGGATTTCCGGTTAGTAATAATTGATTTGCAGCAACCGTATTTGTGGTGATTAAACCATTATTTGGTTTTCCCACAAAGGTGAGGTTCTGAGTCCCGGAAGCTGCTCCACTTCCTTTTAGAGTAAAACCTTGACCAACTCGGACTGAACTTGTTTCGGTAATTTTTACCCAATTTGCATAAAGATTAGCGTAATTGTCAAATTTATAAAGCCAATATCTAGCCAAACTTATTGGGGTAGTAGGTGCACCATCATATCCAGCAATCCAATTTATATTTGTGGGTGTGGTAGTGGTTCCGTCTTTCATTACTCCGCCAACGGTGTAATTTGTGTTATTGGTTGTATTATTTATTGGGTTTACAGGCGAACTCCAATAGTTATAATTATATTTATTCGATTGTCCTTGTTGGTCTCTTTCTATAGAACCTGCACTAGTCACATCTAAGTCGCTATTTAAGGATTGAACCAATTGAGATTTTCCAACTAAATCAATTTTTCCATTTAATTTTAAATAATTAGAAATCTCAATTTTAGAATCATTAGAAGCGTTTATTGTATTACTATTTACCATCAGTGCCAAAACCGTTTTGTTTCCTGTAGAAGAAATGGCATTGCTTGTTTGTACAATATTCCAATCAACGGTGCCACTCACAAGAGAAGCACTATTAGGTAAATCTTGTACGTTATTATTTAACCAAGTTGCTGGAGTTTGCCATGCTCCGTCAGCTGCAGATTGATAAGGCAGTGGGGCAGTTTGGTAATCTACAGTTGTTAAGTTTCTTAATGCAGCTGTATAATGATTGTTCGAAAGATCTTTGGCATTTGTATAAGTATAGGTCGACATTGGATAATAAGCACTTAAATTTGACCACGGAATAATACTAATGTCGTTGAGCGTTATGGTATTAGGAATAATACTTCCGTTTGTTGCTGTACCATTACTTAGAATTTCTTGATTCATTACATAGCGCAATTGTTTTTCTGTTAATGCAACATTCCATACGCGAACTTCATCTATATTACCATTAAAAAATGAGGTTGTATTTACTGCATCGGCTGCAGCAATCAAAAAGGATTGTGAATTTGCTGGAACAATTGGCATAGCTTTACTGATATCCATAACTCCATCAATATATAATTTAGCTGTAGTGCCATCATAAATAGCGCTTACATTATGCCAAATCCCAATAGGAATTGTAACATTAGAAGTGATGGTTTGTTTGGTTCCGTTTATCCAACTCATTTCGACTTTGCCTGCGCTATTGATACTTAAATCATATCCTGTGGTAAAAGCATTGTCTCTTTTTGAAAGAATAGTTTGGTTGTTGCTATTTCTTTTTATCCAAGCCGATACTGTAAATGAAGTGTTTAAGTCGAGAACTTGTCCAGCATCAAGATAATCATTGGCTCCGTCAAAAGCGATTGATCTTGAAAAGGTGTGTTCTGGTGCAAAACCAAAAGTGATGTATTTTGTACCATCAAAATCATAAGTAGTTTCAAGATTGCTACCATTTACAGTCATTACTCGGTATTCGGCAGTTGGGTCAAAAGCAGGAGTATTTGATATAAACATCAAATAATCTCCAGGAGGTGTTAATGTTGCCGAAAGCATTGTTGTAGGAATTGATACTTTTGAAGTAGGAACATTTCCGCCAGTTTCAACAACTTTCCAAGTTCTTCCAATAGAAATAAAATCTACATTTGTTGCTAATGCGGGTGTTACTCCTGCACTCATATTTACAGCTACAGAAGGCTGTGCTGATAAAGAACCATGATTATTTCCCCAAACTAAGAAATTTTTATCGCCGGTAAAGGTGTTAGGATTATTTGAATTTACGTCTAAAAGATTTCCTAATCCAATGCTGATATCAGGAGTTGGATTTTCGGTTTTAGACTGTTTTTGATTTAATTGCGTATTATCATCTCTTCCAATTCCTGCAATATCATAATTATAGCCTGAATTAGCTGTTGTGTTCCAAATAATGTTAGCACTTGAATCGATGTAGTTTACATCACAAAGATCATCGGAAGTAATACTACCCATTGCATGTAGTGTTATTCCATTTTTTATCCCTAAATAAGATTGTATTTTTTGTTGTTCCAATGCCGTTTTTGGACTAGAATAACTCACTACTTCGGTCATTCTTCCATCAAGATACGAAGGAGCATTTCCACCTAAAGTAAAACGACCTACTCCCAAATTGTATTGAAGATTATTGAATTCTGAAAAATTCATTGTTCCGGTAAATGTTACTTGATCTGATGCTACAGTTTGTCCATCAGTATTATCAATTCGTTTACCATTTTTATAAATTTCTGTTGCAGTTCCAGAGCTATTTGTTTTTACATTAAAGATAATTGTTTCTTGATTATAATTATCAGTCGTACTAGTGTAAGCTCTTCCGTATGAAGGTATATCTGTTGGTGGCGTTATAGGTATGGAACTAATGTTATGCGAAACCATTTCATTTGCATAACGAGCCGTAAAATTACCAAGTCCTAGAGCAGTACCATCAACATTAAAAGCTGTAGTCGCCGTACGACCAGAAATAGGAACTTGTCTTGCCGCTACTGAGTTGTCTATTGTTCCATTTGTTTTTATAACTACGTAATAATCTTGTGACCAATACCCTCCTTTTCCTTTCATTACTTGCGAAGAGGCTGCGGCAAAATCTACAACGGGATTATAGTTTATATTTCGTGTAGCATTATTTCTATATATTGGGCTATTTCCTGAAATTCCAACAGAATTATTATCGAAAGCTTGATCGCTCCAAGAAGCCAAAGCAGTACCGTCAGCGGTTGTGCTAGTTCCTGTATTTGATTTTAACCATAATTTTAAATTGCCATTAATGCTTCCTGGACCTTTTACAGGGTTAGATAATGCAACTATAGGATCTCCTTTTACAATAACGTTGTCTATTGCAACACCAATATCATTGGTTGAAGAGTTAGATGCAAAAACAGCTCTAAACTTTAATGTGGCATTATTATCTAAGACACTAGTTTGTATGGATCTTTCTTCAAATTGTGAAACAGGAGCAACAGCTGTTGAATTATTATTGTTCCAACCATTAGTGTTTGATAATGATGCTGACAAAGCATTTACACCGTTACTTATGTACCAAGTAGTCGGGGCCGAATTATCTCCAAGAACAAGCCATGTTGTTCCATTATCGGTGCTGTACTGTATTTGCATACCGTCTTGTGTATCGCTACTAGTATCATATCTAACATCAAGGAAAAATTTTACATTTTTAAAACCTGTTGTATTTACTGTAGGACTGGTAAGATAAGTCAGTGCACTATTTGGGTATTTACTAGAAGTAGTATTTACAGCCCAAAAATTTCCTTCACCACAATGAACAGATGATGCCGTGTTAGTATATCCCCATGAACCTATTGTTCCTGAGGAAACCCAACCACCGTTACTATTATCAAAATTTTCATACAGAATAGTGTATTCGGGATCTTTGAAAGGTAAGTAAGTCACGTTTATGTCTGCTGTGCTAGATCCGCAAGTTCCATTAGTTATTGTCCATCTAAATACATAAATACCATAGGCCGAAACCGTAGCAGTTGAAGATCCAGATGTGCTTGCGCTAAATGCAACCGTTCCAGGACCTGATACTAAACTCCATGCTCCTGTTCCTACTGTTGGGGTATTTCCTCCTAATGACGTAGAAATTTTTGTAGCGTAATTTTTTTGAGAGGCTCCTACTGTAGCAGTACTTGGTGAAGAGCCTGCTGTTACAGTTTGATTTTTTGTAGCGGTTGTGGTACCACAAGACCCGCCAGATGTTGTAAGTGTTAATATAGCAGTACCAGAATATGCAGCGGGAGCTGTCCAAGTTGCTGTTCCGGGAGTTGTACCTGTATTATTTGCAAAAGTACCTCCAGCCGATGATGACCATGTAGCACCAGAAGCTGTACCGCCAAAAGAGCCACCTAATGCAGCAGATGTTCCTCCTGTGCATATTGATGTAAGAGCACTACCAGCAGTGGCTGTAGGCGAAGTAATAGTTGTAACTAATGTTTGTGCAGTACCTGAACCACAAGAATTTGATGGCGTTACTGTAATAGTTCCAGAAGTTCCACTTGTAGTTACTGTTACGGAGTTTGTAGTTCCTCCAGCAGTTTGCGACCAACCTGCAGGAAAAGCCCAAGTATAAGTTATACCAGCAACATTTGTAACACTATAATTTTGAGAAGAACCTGAACATATTGTTAAGTTTCCTGTTACACCACTTGGTTGAGATGGTAAAGGTGATGTTATTACTGCTAGTGTTTGTGCTGTACTAGAACCACAACTATTTGATGGAGTTACGGTAATGTTTCCTGATGTTGCACCTACAGTAACTGTTATAGAATTTGTAGTTCCCCCGGCAGTTTGGGACCAACCAGCAGGAAAAGCCCAAGTATAGGTTATTCCTGAAACATTTGTTACGCTATAATTAATTGAAGATCCTTGACAAGGAGTTGTGCTTCCTGTTATTGAGCTTGGTTGGCTAGCTGTTACTGTACTTGTTACGGCTAATGAACGAGCCGTTCCAGAACCACAACTATTTGAAGGAGTTGCTTGTACGTTTCCAGAAAGTGAACCAATAGTTACCGTTATTGAGTTTGTAGTTCCTCCAGCAGTTTGTGTCCAATCAGCAGGGAAAATCCAGTTATAGGTTGTTCCAGCAACGTTGGTTATACTATAAGTTTGTGAAGTTCCTACGCAAGGAGTTGTATTTCCTGTTATTGTGCTTGGTTGATTTGGAACTGTTGAGCTGGTTACAGCTAATGTTCTTGCTGTACCAATACAAGGATTTGATGGTGTTACTGTAATGTTTCCAGAAGTTCCATTTGTTGTTACCGTTACAGAGTTTGTAGTTCCTCCAGCAGTTTGTGTCCAACCAGCAGGAAAAGCCCAAGTATAAGTTATCCCAACAACATTTGTTACGCTATAATTTTGTGAAGAACCCGAACATATTGTTGTATTTCCTGTTATAGCACTTGGTTGTGCGGGTAGAGGATTTACTGTAAAAGTAGCTGCGCTCGTGGCAGTACCACCAGCAGTAGTAACTGAAACTGTTCCTGTTGTTCCTGCACCAATGACAGCAACTATTTTTGTTGATGTATTAGACGTTATAGATGAAACAGCTGTACCTCCAATTTTTACAGCAGTAGCTGCAGTTAAGTTAGTTCCATTTATAGTTATAGATGTGCCAACACAACCATTTGTCGAGCCTAAACTCGAGATCGTTGGGGATGTCGAAAATCCTAAAAAGGAAATTAATAGTAGTATTAAAGTGAAGAAATTCTTTTTCGAGGGCAAAATTGGTTTTTTCATATTTTGGGGGCAAAAATTATGAATTATCGATATGTCTTTATAGTATCTAAAATATTCTAGTTTAATTTATTTTCGAATTATTTTTTTGTAATATTTTTATATGCTAATTCGGAGGGCAAACATAAAAAATCTATTTCAAATAAAATAATATCTAATCGACTAAATACGTAATTTATCGATAAAAAACGTAAATAATTATAATTTGTAAGAATTTTAATTTTATAAATGAATAAAAAACTTTATTAAATAATTAGATTTAAGAAAAAAAATTCCTCTTTATCAAATTCTTAATAAAGCTATTATTAAGAATTTGATAAAGAGGAATTCGGAAATGATAAAAAACAAGAAAATATATCAGTAATATTAATCTAAAAAAACAATATAAATTTCAGCTAAACTAATTTGTTTAAACCTGAATATTTTGTTGACGCTTCTTTAATTAGGGATTTTCTTGTTTGGAATATGATTTTAATCGAAAGAAAACAAAGATTAATCCGCAAAGGGCTAAAATCCATAAATAATCATTTATGGGTGCGGCAGGAGCATCAGTGCTTTCTAGATCATTTGTGCTATCTTGGGATCCTATCTGTGCAAATGATACAAAAGTAGAGCACAAGTAAAAGGCAATTATATAGAATTTTAATAAGCTGGTTTTCATTTTTAAAGGGGGACTTTATGGTTTTTTTAGAATTTTGACGAAATAGATTTTTTAGTTAACCACTTTCTTATTAACCACTTTCTTATCTTCAGAGGTTATTTTTACAATCAAAACTTGGTTGGCAAATTTTGAACATTCAATAGTGGATTGAGAGTCGTTTACATTCTCTTTTTCAAATAGAAGTCGACCCCTAATGTCAAATAGTTGTACATTATCCATAATTATGCTACCAGAATTGATATGAATTGTTCCATTGTTTTTATAAATTACAATGCTATTCTCATCAAAAATAGGCGTATTAATTCCTAAAGTTTTTTGATATTTAAGTTCGAATCTTGAACTGGTAGCTCCAGCTTGGGCAGTAAAAACATAGGCTCCAGCTTTCAAATCAGTTTCGGTTCCAGTTACGTTATCTTTTAATATAATATCCTGACTTCCAGAAAATAATCCGTCAACATGATCGATGGCGATAGAATAATCACCAGCATTTGTGGCATTGAAACTTAAAGGAACTACATCAGTTCCATCAAAAGGTAACGCACGTCCTTGAATTACATAATCAGTATTATCAAGAAATGAATTTAAGGAGATAACACCATCGTTATAATATTTTCCATCAAAAACATCTACACCTTGGGTTGCGTCAGTCATGTAACCAACTGCCATTTGTGAGAATGCACCAGTAGAATTTGTGGCATTAAGCCAAATTCTATTTTGTTCAATGATCTGTTTCGTTTTAAAGAATTGACCTGTAGTATTCGGAATTCTTTGTGAATTTTTAAATGTTAATGCTGTTCCAGAGCCATTTGCCTCAACAAAGAATCCTTGCCCTGTTTGAATAATTCCATTCGGATTTACTACTTGAGCTTCCCCATTTGATGTAAATGTTCCTGCAGTCCATGTACAATAAGAGGGACTACCTACATTATTTGTTTTTCTCCAGAAATACAATGTTCCTGTGATGTTTGCACTATTATCAGCTACAAACTGTGTCATATTTATAGGCGATGGGTAAGGATTTCCAACTAAATTGAATCTTTTTCCAGCAACACCAACAGACATTGTAAAAGGATAATTTCCATTGTTTGGAACTCCTGTAAACACACCAGGATAAATTGTAGGCGTAACCGCTGAAGCATTATTTGGCATACGAATTAAACAACCTTGTGCATTAGAAAAGTTAGTGATTGATGGATTTACAACAGCATTGTACAAATTAGTACTTGTGTTATAAGTATAAAACCTATTTGTAGTTGTCAAAGGAGAAAAAGCCTGTAATTGTTGACTTGCCACCGGCGATGACCATAATGTATAATCAAGGCGCAATAAAGGAGAACTATTACGAATTACAGTGATATTTCCACTATTGGGTACATTAGAAGATTGTATTAGATTAGCATTATTATTTAAAGTAAAACTACCTGAACTTACTGTTATAGCACCGTTTAAAGTAACAGTGTAGCCGGAAGGTATAGTGACAACAGCATTGTTATTAACAGTCAAAGTACAAGCGTTAATATTTGCAGCTACGTTATAATTACCAGAAATGATTGCTGCTTTAGTACTTGTAGGGGTTCCATTATCCCATGAGGTTCCAGACCATGTTGTTGTAGCAAGTGTTATTATGGCTGAGCCACTATTACTAACAGATGAGCAACCTCCTGCACTTGTTACGGAAACAAGAGTATAAGTGGTAGATAATGTTGGTGATACAGTTACAGAAGAACCAGCTGTATAATTGTTTACAGTGTAATTGCTGATACCATCAGTATAAATAACGGTGTATGGAGAAATACCTCCAGTAATGGCAACCTGTAAATTTGTGCTGCTTCCAGAACAAATTGCTGTTGTTCCTGAAATAATTGCAGCCATTGTATTGCTAATAATAACCGTTTGATTTTGTGTAGCAGTATTTCCTTTAGCATCGGTATAAGTCCAAACAATGGTATATGTTCCTTGGGTTGAATAAGTCAAAGGACTAGCAGTAGTCGCAGTAATAGTTCCCGAACAATTATCCGTAGCGGTTGGTGCAGTAACCGTTGCAGAACATTGCCCAGTTACTGTAGTTAATGAAGCAATATTTGGAACCGGAGCAGTTGTATCGTTTATAACAACAGACTGAGTTTGAGTTGCTATATTTCCTTTTGCATCGGTATACGTCCAAGTCACGACCGTTGTACCTTGAGTAGTAATAGGAAAAACAGTAGTTGTTGTTCCGGTAATAGTTCCCGAACAATTATCTGTAGCGGTTGGTGCAGTAACCGTTGCAGAACATTGCCCAGTTACCGTAGCTAATGAAGCAATATTTGGAACTGGAGCAGTTGTATCGTTTATAACAACAGACTGAGTTTGAGTTGCTATATTTCCTTTAGCATCTGTATATGTCCAAGTCACGACAGTTGTACCTTGAGTAGTAATAGGAAAAACAGTAGTTGTTGTTCCAGTAATAGTTCCAGAGCAATTATCTGTAGCCGTTGGTGCAGTAACCGTTGCAGAACATTGCCCAGTTACTGTAGTTAATGAAGCAATATTTGGAACCGGAGCAGTTGTGTCGTTTATAACAACAGACTGAGTTTGAGTTGCTATATTTCCTTTTGCATCGGTATACGTCCAAGTTACAATAGTTGTACCTTGAGTAGTAATTGGAAAAACAGTAGTTGTTGTTCCAGTAATAGTTCCCGAACAATTATCCGTAGCCGTTGGTGCAGTAACCGTTGCCGAACATTGCCCAGTTACTGT
>CANBWX010000045.1 GCA_947373225.1 Flavobacteriaceae bacterium
GTGAATAATCCGCTCATTAAGATGAAAATCACGGAGAAAAACCAAGCAATAAACATGGCTTGTTGCTGCGTGTCAGAATGGTTGGAAATAATTAATCCGATGCCGAGAATAACCAATAAATAAATAGAAGTAAAGAAATAAATCAAGCCAATGTTTCCTAATATGGGAACGTTGAAAACGAGTTTGGCAATGGTTAAACCAACTGTCAAAATCACTAATCCCAAAACCCAAAACGGGAATAATTTGCCAATGATGAATTGGTATTTTTTGATAGGCGTCACGTTGATTTGTTCCAAAGTTCCTATTTCTTTTTCACGAACGATATTCATCGAAGATAGAAAAAGTGTCAACATTGTTACCAATAACACCAAAATTCCAGGAACCATAAAGGTTTTATAGTTCAAGGTATTGTTGTACCAAAACGAAGGAATCGTAACAATATTAACAGGTCGCACATAAGAACCTTCATTGTATTGATACAATTGCGTTTGTATTTTTTGATTGAAACCGGTTATGATTTGCGAAATATACACATTCTCTACTCCTGCCGCCGCACCATCAATGGCGTTGATACTTACCGAAAGATTGGTTCCGTTTTCCTTGATTAAATCCCGTTCGAAATGATTTGGGATTTCGAGAATAACATCGACTTTGCCGGTTTGCATTTGGAAATCAGCTTCTTTTTTTGAGGGGAAACTTTCGATTATATTGAAATAACTAGAAGCTTGAAATTTCGAAATCAATTCTCTTGAAGCTTCGGAATGGTCGTTATCGATATACGAAAACTTAATGTTTTTGATTTCGAAACTGGCTGCATTCGACAAAACGAGTAATTGAACCAGTGGTAAAACAAATATAATAGGAAGCATTCCTTTGTTTCTGAAGATTTGTCGGAATTCCTTTTGAACGATGAATAGTATTGTTTTCATAATTAATTTGCCTTTTTTGTCACGAAGCCTAAAAGTCTTTTTGCCAAAGATTTAAAAGATTATATCTGCTTTTTTTCTCACTTTTCACTTCTCACTTTTCACTTCTCACTTCTCACTTTTCACTTCTCACTTCTCACTTCTCACTTCTCACTTCTCACTTCTCACTATTTCCTATTCTAATCTTATTTTATATTTTTTGACACTAACTCCAATAAAAAATACCGTCATTCCGACGAGGATTAGCGTCTCTTTCCAGATCACATTTAGTGTTGCTCCTTTGAGTAATATGGCTTTGATGATGATGATAAACCACTTGGCGGGAATGATGTTGCTCATGATTTGCAAGGGCAGCGGCATGCTGGAAACGGGAAAAATAAAGCCCGAAAGTATGATTACAGGTAGCATTAATCCCATCAGGGACATCATCATTGCTGTTTGCTGCGAATGCGCCACTGTCGATATTAAGATGCCCAAAGAAAGCGCCGTGGTGATGAATAAAATGCTTTCGAAAGCCAACAAAAAAAGGTTTCCTTCGACAGGCATTCCGAATACAAAAAAGCCTAAAAGCAATATAATTGTAGCGTTGATTATAGACAAAAAAATGTAAGGAAACACTTTGCCGATGATGACTTGAAAGGGTTTTATTGGCGAAACGAGCAAGACTTCCATGGTGCCTAATTCTTTTTCGCGTGTGATCGAAATGGAAGTCATCATTGCCGAAACGAGCATCAAAATAATGGTCATAACTCCTGGAACAAAAGTGAAAACACTCTTCAGTTCGGGGTTGTAATAGAGGCGAGTTTGCGTTTGTATTTGGTGACTTGGGATATTATTTTTATTGATTTCTTGGGTGTAATTTTGCAAAATAGAATTAACATAATTCGAAATGGTGTTGGCAACATTTGGATCTGTAGCGTCCGTAATCACTTGGACTTTGGCTTGTTTTAGGGTTTGCAGATTTTTGATAAAATCTTTTTCGAATACCAAAACTGCTTTTACTTTTCCTTTTTTGAAAACACTTTCAATTTGGTTTTCATTGGTGATTTCTTCATTAATTTTGAAATAGCTGGAAGCACCAATTTTGCTGATTATTTTTTGGGTTTCATTATCTTTGGATTTGTCCAAAATAGCAATATTAACGTTGTTGATTTCGTTTGTAATGGCGAAACCAAACAACATAATTTGGGCAATTGGCATCCCAAAAAGGATGAACATAGTCCGTTTGTCACGAAAAATGTGATAGAATTCTTTTGTTACAAAACCAATGAATCTTTTCATTTTAAAGTTATTTATCCTCTCCCCGACCCTCTCCAAAGGAGAGGGGGTTGAAACCGAAAAGTTGTTATATATCCATTATTTCAATATTTATTAATTCCCCCTTTTGGGGGCTAGGGGGCTTCTACGTTTCTGGCTAATTTCAAAAAAACGTCGTTCATGGAAGCCACATTGTACTTGCTTTTTAGGTTTTTTGGAGAATCAAGCGCTTCAATAACTCCTTCGACCATAATGGAAACGCGGTCGCAATATTCGGCTTCGTCCATATAATGCGTGGTCACGAAAATGGTGGTTCCTTTATTGGCTTCGGCATAAATCATTTCCCAAAATTGCCGTCTCGTAATGGGATCAACTCCTCCTGTTGGTTCATCAAGAAAGACGATTTTTGGCTCGTGTAATAAAGCAACCGAAAAGGACAATTTTTGTTTCCAACCCAATGGTAACGCACCAACTAATTGATCTATTGCATCTTCTAGTCCTAATTCTTCGACTAATTGCGCGGTTTTTTCTTTGATTCTTGCTTTGGATAATCCATAGATTCCTCCAAAGAAAGTGATGTTTTCCTTGATCGTTAAATCGTCATACATCGAGAATTTTTGGCTCATATAACCAATGCTTCTCTTGACCATTTCGGTATTGGTTTTCACGTCAAAACCAGCAACAACTGCTTCGCCCAAAGTGGGTTTTGAAATCCCAATAAGCATTTTCATCGCCGTAGTTTTTCCGGCACCGTTAGCACCCAGAAAACCAAAAATTTCTCCTTTATACACATCAAAAGAAATTGATTTAACCGCAGTGAAGCTGCCAAATTGTTTGGTTAGATTTTGTACTTGTATGATTTTTTCTTTGTTCATTTTTTCATTGCTAGGCAAGAAATAATCTTTTTCTTGCCATAGATTAAAAGGATTAACACCGATTTTTAATTTTTAATTACTAATTTTTAATTGATTATAAATCCATGAAAACATCTTCGATTGTTGGATTTGAAACCTGAATTTCTATTTCTAAATGCTGATTTTCTTTCAAATAATTATCTAAATCCCTTGCATCAAAATCTTCGTTTTTATCAATATAATGGATGTATTCCCCAAAAGCAAAAACGCTGTATTGACTAGGATAATTTTTTAAATCCAAAATCAATTGATGCATGTTCTTCGCTTTAACATCATAAATTATTCGATGGTAATCCTTGATAATGTTTGCTGGTTTATCAATTTTTAAAATACTTCCTTTTTGGATTAAGGCAATTCGGTCACAGAGCGCAGCCTCATCCATATAAGGCGTAGAAACCAAAATCGTGATTCCTTTTTGTTGTAATCTTTTCAACATTTCCCAAAATTCTTTCCGAGAAACAGGATCCACTCCAGTTGTTGGTTCATCCAAAAAAAGAACTTTTGGTTTGTGAATCAAAGCGCAACAAAGCGCAAGTTTTTGTTTCATTCCGCCCGAAAGTGCTCCTGCCCTTCTCGTTTTGAAAGGTTCTATTTGAATGTAAATATCTTTGATTAAATCATAATTTTCTTCAATCGTTGTTCCGAAAATGGTGGCAAAAAACTTCAGATTTTCCTCCACAGATAAATCCTGATACAACGAAAACTTTCCTGGCATATACCCTACCGAATTCCGAATGGCTTTATAATCTTTCACCACATCAAAACCCGCAACAGATGCCGAACCTTCATTGGCAAGCAAAAGCGTCGTCAGAATCCTAAAAATCGTGGTCTTCCCTGCTCCATCTGGACCAATCAATCCAAATAATTCGCCTTCTTTTACTTCAAAAGAAATCGTATCAATGGCTTTGATTTTGTTGTAAGATTTAGAAATATTTTGGACAATTATACTCATTTTTAAAGTAATTAGTGATAAGGCAAAAGGTAATAGTTTAAACTCTTTTTTACTATTGACTTTTGCCTATTGGCTATTGACTATTTTATCCACATTTCTGCCGGCATTCCTATTTTTAAAGTTCCGTCATTTTTAACTTTCACTTTCACAGCATAAACTAAATTCACGCGTTCTTCTTTGGTTTGAATCACTTTTGGGGTAAATTCTGCCGAAGACGAAATCCACGAAACTGTTCCCGAATACGATTTCATTTCTTTATCCGAATCAATTTTCACGGTCACATTTTGCCCGACTTTTATTTTCGATAATTGAATTTCACTGATATAAACGCGCAAAGTCATTTCGGAAATATCGGCAATTTTATAAAGTGGTTTTCCAAAAGCGGTAACTTCATTTGCTTCGGCATATTTGGACAAAACTGTTCCTTTTATTGGATTGATAATTTTGCTTTTCTCGATTTGGTCGTTAATTTTTTCGATTTGAACATCAATCGATTTAACGTCATTTACGATGGGTGCATTCTGGGTTTCTACGCTTTTTATTTGTTCCTTCAATACATTTACTTTTCCAATGATTTCGTCAACTTGGCGTTTTGTAGCAGCATTTTCGGCAAACATATTTTCGATTCTCATTTTTTCAATCAAAGTGGTTTTGAGTTGTTCCTGCAAAACACTTTTTTGCGATAATACATTTGTAGATTTCGAAAAAGTAGTTGCTTTTGATGCAATTAATTGTTGCTTATTGAAATACAATTGAGTGGTATCAACCAAACCAACTTGTGTTTTAGGTTCGAGAATATCGCCTTCTTCTAGTTTTAAATACTCGATATTTCCGTTGGCTTCCGCCGAAATGGTAACTTCGGTAGCTTCAAAATTGCCGTAACCATCGGCTTTGTCGTTATTTTTGCTACAAGAAACTAGACTTGTTAAGATTAGGAATGTGATTATTTTTTTCATGTTTTTAATTTTATCCCAACGGTTGAAACCGTAGGTTATGGTTGTTGATAGTTTTAAAAATTTAAAATTATTTTTTAGTTTCCTTTTACTGTTTGATAATTCGCTTTCAAAATGTAAATTTTCAAATTAGTAACCTTTACTAATTTGATAATTCGCTTTCGCCAAAGCCAATTGAATTTGATGCAGTTTTTGATTTGTTTTTGCTTCATATAAATTAGTGAATTCAACTAAATATTCCGATGAAGTTATCACACCATTTTTCAATTGTGAATCCGAAGATTTGACTACGTATTCATGCAAGGAGATGATTTCCAAATCGGTATTGATAACCGCTTCCGTTTTATGAATTTCATTTTCCATTTCTTGTAATTGTAACTTATTGTTGAGCAAAAATGTTTCTTTTTCTGTTGAAACAATATCTGCTGAAACTGAAAGCGCTTGTTTCTCGGTTTTGGATTTATTCCAATCGAACACATTCCAATTGGCTTTTAAACCAACCATATAAAAGGTTTGAAATGAATTATCCAACATATTCAATCCTGGATTTCCATAACCAGCTTGACCAAAAGCATTTATTTTTGGCAGCATGTTTTTAGAAATCAGCTCCTTAGAAACATCAATTTGTGTGTTTTGCAAATCGTATAATTTCAATTCTGGACGATTACTTTCTGCCGAAAAATCATTGGAAATAATAGGTTGTACCAAAGTTGTATTTTCGTCAATTATCGAAAAAGTAAGTGAAGACAAATTTTCTAACAATCGTTTTTTATCAAATTGTATTTCGACCAATTGTTGTTTAATTTTCAAGTTTTCGGCTTCAAGCACTTTCTCCGAAGCGGGAAGAATAGCGCCAAATTTAACACCCGTTTTCACTTCATTTATTTTAGAAAATAATTGCTCTTGTTTCGAAATTAGAATCGCTTTTCGTTCCTGTAACAACAAAACCGAAAAATACAACTGATTAATTTTGGTTTTTATTTGGTACAAATTTACCATAACTTGTTGCTGCTGCGTTTTGGTTTGCGCTTCTTTAAGTTTAGAATTTACGTCAATTATTCCGCCATTATACACTAATTGATTGACGTCTAAAGTGGCTCGATATTGGTCTTTATTCAACGGATTTACCGTCAGATTGGGCAAATGAATTGGCAATTCCGTAACCGCAGATTGATAGGTTCCTTGTGCATTCAAATCAATTTTAGGCAATTTTCCTTTGTTGAGTACATCAATTTCGAAAGCTGATTTTTGTTGCAATAATTCCGTTTGTTTTGCTAAGGGATAATTTTTATTGACTAAATCATAGCAATTTTCCAATGACAAAGTTTGTTGCGCATTGGAAATTGTAACGACTAACAAAAAAGCAATTTTTAGTATGTTTTTCATTCTTTTTGTTTTTACCGCAAATTCGCGAATTTTATCTTCTATTTATTTCAATATTAATTTGCGAATTTGCGGTGTTAAAATTTTATTTCTTTATTGAATTAATTATTTGTTCAGCAATGGATGTTTTTCGTTCTTCCATCATTTGATTGAATTCTGCATCAGAAATTTGAATCATTCCTTTCACCATCATTTTGGCAGCAAACGGAAAAACGGTCATCGAAAAAACATCTAGCAAAAGCTGTTTTGGGTTAATGTGTTTTATAATTCCGTCCGCAATTTCTTTTTCGATTTGGGCAATCAAAACAGCAGGATTGGGTCGATTTTCATTCTTTAAAAACGCCATTACAAACTCGGGATTATTATTCATTTCCTGAATCACGAACTGCGGTAAATACGGATTAAGAACCACAAACGAGATGTAACTATGGGTAAACTTGGTTATCTTATCAAAAACCGTATCTTTTGAATTAAAAATCTCGTTGATTTGAGGTGCCAATTGTCCAAAAGCATTCATGAAAATAGCCTTAAAAAGCAATTCTTTACTCTTGAAACAATAATGCAACATGGCTTTGTTAATCCCAGCTTCATCCGCTATTTCCTGCATACGCGCGCCTGCAAACCCTTTCTTTTGGAATACAATTCGAGCAGCATTAAATATTTTTTCTTCGGTTGTCATTCTAAATTAACTGTTTGGTTTAACCATTTGGTTAACAAAGGTAAATAAAAAAAGTATTCCACAAGGAAATACTTTTAAAATTATAATTTAATTTTTAGTTTCTCTTGTTCCTCCATGCCCGAAAGCGACAACGCTCAATATTTTTACATTCAAAAACAAGAACATAAAAAACTGAATAAACGGGTTGTGCATTACAAATTTCTGGAATCGTGTTATTTTTTTTGCCATGATATTTTTAATTTAGACTTTTATAAAAAGATAATTTTGAAAAAAACCTATGTTTTACTCAGGAATTAACCACCAAAATGGTTTCATTTTTGCTTTGTATAGAAAAGCATAATGAAGTGATAATTTCACCCAATGTCCAGCCAAACCAAGCGCTCCAAAAGTTTTACTTAAATCTCTACCTCCTGAATTTGGATATTTAACGTAATTAGGAACAATTGGATAAGTGGTAATACTAATTCCTCTTCCTTTTAACATTCCGAATCCGGATGATGCAATACAAGCAGCGCCCATATTCCCCATAGAACCTTTGTGATGAAAGGATGGTTTTCCTGAATTTATGCTATCAATAATATTGTCAGCCACTAATTTTGCCGTAATTCCTGATGGCATTCCTGTTCGTGGTGGTGAAGGAAAAATATCCGTTCCGTTTTTGCTTTTTCGTGGTTTCGAAATAGTATGTGGCGGAGCAAAAGCAATTCCGGGCGCAAAAATATTAGGATAACTCGGATTATGATAGGTTTCTGGCCAATCCTGAACCGTCCATTCTTCGTAAGGTCTTGGCGTATAATCAGCATCTACAATCATAAAACCTTTAAATAATTTATCAGTAATATCATTGTTTTTTTTGTCAAAAGCTTTAAAACCATGCCCTGAAAAGGCGGGAATTAACATAGCAAAATCAAATTCTTCGGTTTTATATTCACCTTCTAAATTCTCGTAATGTGCTTTTCCATCTTCCACTTTAGAAACTCCAGCTCCTAAAATAGATTTTATTCCACGATCCTCAAAAACCATTTCTACCAATTTATCGGAAGGCATTGGTTTTCCTCCAACATTCATTAGCATTCCGTCCATTCCAAAATCGCCCAATTTGTATTCATTCGAAATCCAAGTAACATCTACTTTATCTCGAACATTATGACGATTTAGTTCTTGTTCTACGTTCAAAATATATTCAAAAGCAGCACCTTGACAAGTTGCTTTTGGATGCCCTGTTCCAATAAGGATTTTGGCTTTTTCGTTAGAATTTTTTAGTTTTTTTATCAGTTCCTGCAAACCGTGCCAAGCGTGTTCGGCATGATCATAGGTACAAACCGAAAAGGCTTTATTCGTTCCTGGATTTAATCCTTCGGTCAAATCAAAAGCAAGTTTTGGACCTGTAGCATTAATCAAATAATCGTAAGTTACTTTTTCTTGTGTTCCTGTATTTTCACCGTAAAGATACTCTATCGCAACATAAGGTTTCTCTTCGGAAGCATCTCCTTCAGGATGAAAAGAAACGACTTTGGCTTGAATATATCCAATTCCTTTCTTTTTATACAAAGGTATTAGGGGAAAGAAAACGTCTTTAGCTTTCATTCTTCCAATTCCGACCCAAATATTCGACGGAACCCATTGGTAATTTCTATTGGGAGAAACCACAACAACTTCATGCTCTTTAGAAAGCTTGCGTCTTAAATGTGCAGCCGCAGTATGACCCGCGATTCCTGCTCCTAATACTACTATTTTTGACATAATGAATTATTTATTTAAACCAAATTTAAATCATTGATTCAAAGTAGTTTGTAACATTGGTTACACAACAATAATTTATCACAAACCCGCTAATAATTAAAACTTAAACCAAATAGCTTTGGTCATACATTCCAAAATTGTATGTTGAAAATGTATAATTTTAAAAACATGATTTCAATTATTGAGCCTTAAATCCAAGGAAAAAACTTTCCCGTTTTAGCTTTATAAAATTTATAATCTGGAAATTTTTGCTCTAAACGCCGTTCTTCATAATTAGATTTGAAGTAGAATAAAACTACCAATAGTAATGAAATTTCCAGTTTATAAAATGAGTTTTTATAAAAGCTGTATCCAGTAAAAAAAAGAATAATTCCTGTATAAATGGGATGTCGCATATATTTGTACAAGCCATTTTTTAATAAAGTAGTAGTGTCTTTTGGTGTGGGAAATGGAGAAAGATTTTTGTTGAGTTGTAACAGGGCTAAAATTATAATCATTCCTCCCAAAACAGTAATAAAAAGACCTGCTTTTTGAATCTCTAAACTCAAATTCATAGAGCAATCAAAATCTAAAATAAAACAAAGGAATAAGAAAAATTGAATTGAAACAAATAGGTAATCTTTCCGTTTTAGAGTCATTGCTATTATTTTTTTGTTCCAACAAACCTCACAACTGATGCTTTTCCCTGATGAAATGGTCCTTCATCTAAAAGTACCTCAACCGTTTCTAAAAAAGTAAAATTAATTTCAGGAAATTCTGTTTTTATTTCCATTTCAGAAAACAGCATTTCAGCATTTGCTGGCCCTCCTGAAGCATTATGAATTTGCTCTTTACCAAAAGCTTCAAATATAACAAATCCGTTTGGCTTCAAATAGGTTAGCAATTTTTGATGGTATTCCTTTCTGAATTTTGCTGGAAAATGAGCAAAAATGAAAATAATGGCATCAAAAAAGTCTAATGGATATTTTGTTTCCTCAATTGACGAAACTAAATATTCAATGAAAACATTTTTATTTTTGGCTAAATTTTCTGCTTTGATTTTCCCTTCTTTACTAGTGTCAAAAGCATAAGCCTCGAAACCTTCTTGAGCTGCAAAAACGGCATTTCTTCCTTCACCCTCGGCAGGAAATAAAATTTTCCCTTTTGGCAAAACTTCTAATTGTGTTTTAAAAAAAACATTAGGTTCAATTCCGTATGCATAATCTTTCGCTGCATAACGTTCATTCCAGAAATCTTTCATATATATAATTTAAAAACTGTTATTAAAATCCTATTTGTTCATTTTATTCTTTAGTCTTTTTAGTAAAATGACAGCTAATACTCCTCCAAAAAAGGAAACAATGGCATTAACAATAAAAAGAATACTATTTACTTTTCCTGATTGCATGATTGAGATGGCGTCAAAACCTAATCGTCCAAACATTTTTATTAAAAAAATGCTACCAAAAACACCCGCTATTGTATTGCCTATAGTATCAAACGAATAGTTTTTTAAAAAAAATCTAGTTAAATTAGCTCCAATTATTCCAATATAAATACTAATTAAAGAAATTAAAGTGACTGTCATATTATTTGAGGTAATTAATGACCATAATCCATTTTATCAATTTTCCCCGCCATCAATTTCTTTTGGATGACAAAATAAATACCTATTAAAATTACACCAATAATTCCCCAAATAAGCGCAACAGATAAACCATATTCATCAGCAGCCGTATTATAAATTGTCAGTGATTGGTTTATTTTATTTGTTGATGACAAAATAACAGGAAATAATGAAGCCAAAGAAGATGTTATTCCTCCTAAAATTACCAAACTTGAAAAGATAAAACCTTGATTTTCATTTTTAAATTTTCTAATGAAAAACAATCCAATTAAACCTGTAAAATAAATAATTGGGAAAACTACTAAATAAGGCTTATCGAAAAAGTTATCTAAAGAGTTTGGTTTAACTATTTGCCAAATCATTAACGAAAACAGCGTCAAAATAGCCAATGCTATATTTAGCCTAAAAATCAGTATCTTCAGTTGCTCGTTAATTGAAGCGTTCGTTTTTAAGATAATCCAATTGGCTCCATGAATTGCTAAAGTTATTACAGAAATAATTCCAATAATGATAGTAAACCAATCTATAACTCCAGGATGATCTGTCAATGGACTAAAACTGCTATTCCATAACGGTAAGAAAAAGAAATGTGCTTCTTGGGTAGCAATTCCATTTTGAACAGATCCTAAGTTTACGCCTCTAACAATATTTCCGAGGGCAATGCCAAAAAATAATGCCAATAATAAACTAGAAACCCCAAAGGATTTGTCCCAAATATCTTTCCACATTTGATAATGAAATTGGCTTCTAAACTCTAAACCGATGGCTCTAAAAACCATTAGCCACAAAACAATTATTAACGGTAGATAAAAACCGCTAAAAACAGAAGCGTAAAATGTTGGGAAAGCCATAAATAGCATTCCACCTCCAGCCACTAGCCAAACTTCGTTTGAATCCCAAAATAAACCTGCAGACTTTGTTATTACTTCTTTGTCTTTTTCTGTTTTTGCAAAAAACAAATGAATGATACCTGCTCCAAAATCATAACCATCTAAAATAAAGAAAACAGCTACGACAATTGCTATTAATATATACCAAAACACTTCCATAAATTTATTTTTTTTGATTTTGAGGTGTAGGACCTTCATGAATAGTTTTACCAACTAATACTAAAAACAATAAACCAAGTAACATATATAAGGCCACAAAACCCAATAAAGTAAATAAAGTATTACCCGATGACACTGTTGGCGACACTCCTTCACTTGTTTTTAATAATCCATAAACCAAGTAAGGCTGTCTTCCTAATTCAGCAACATACCAGCCCGTAAGATTTGCTATATAAGGAAAAGGCATTAAAAACATGATTACCCAAAGCAAGGGTTTAAAAGTATATAATTTTTTTCTCCATAAAAAGAAAAGCGATAATCCCATAATGCCAATAAAAACAGTACCCAAACCAACCATGATATGATAGGCGTAATAAAGTGCTGGTATATTCGTTGGCAATTCCTCTTTTTTAAATTGATCCATACCAGCAATTTGTTTATTCCATTTTTGGTAGGTCAAAAAACTAAGAATATTTGGCACTGCAATTTTATTGTCCAATTTTTTTTCAACCGTATTTGGTTGTCCAATAAGTATAATTTCTGAGCCTGCTTTTTCTGTTTTAAAAATCCCTTCCATTGCGGCAAATGATGCCGGTTGATGTTTAACCACATTTTTAGCATTCAAATCTCCTGTTGGAAAAGCAACTATTATGCTTGAAATTAGTCCAAAAACAACTCCTGTTTTTAAAAATAATTTACCGTATTCTACTTGTTTATTTCTAAGAATATAAAAAGCACCAATACTTGCCACCACAAATGAGGAAGTTACCAATGATGCAAATTGATTGTGCAAAAAGGCAGGTAAAAGCCAAGGATTACCAAAAATTGCCGAAAAATTATTTAAAACATATTTTCCATTTTCTAAAATCTCATACCCTACAGGATGTTGCATCCAAGAATTTGTGGCAAGAATAAGATAACCACTTGCCCATGAGCCTAAAAACACTAAAAAACCTGTAAGAAAATGTAATTTTTGTCCCATTAGCTTTTCGCCAAAAATAAAAAGTGCCAAGAATGAAGATTCTAAAAAGAAAGAGAACATGCCTTCCATTGCCAAAGTTTGACCAATAATACCTCCTGTAAGTTCTGAAAATTTAGCCCAATTAGTTCCAAATTGAAATTCCATAGGAATTCCTGTAACAACACCGATAGTAAAATTTACCGCAAAAATTTTCATGAAAAATTTGGCGGCATTATTATATTTTTCAATTTGAGTGCGTAGAAATTTCCATTTAAAGTATACTATCAAAAGGGATAGTCCCATAGTTAGTTGTGGAAATATATAGTGAAATGTGATAGTAAATGCAAATTGCAATCTATCATAGAAAATCATGTCTTCCATTAAGTTGATTTTTGGGCAAATTTAAGTTATTAATGAATAGTAAAGTATCAAATAAATAGTTACTTAATAATAAACTAACAATGTGAATGTGAACCTCCACAACAAACATGTTCCGGAATTCCAGAAGTATCTCCAATGGTTGGAAATCCTTTTTGTACCCATTTGTCAAGACCTTTTTTCATATTTAGAAGATTTGTGTATCCCAATTTTTGCAAAAAGTCAACAGCTCGCAAACTTCTTTCACCTGTTTGACAAACTACTATGATTTTTTCATTTTTGGGAACTTCCATATATCTTTCTTCTAATTCACTTAATGGAATATGAATTATTTTTGGAACATTGAAAGTAAGTTTTTCAACTTCTTTTGGTTCTCGAATATCAAGTAGCATGTAACCTCTTATTATTAATTCCTGAGTAGATGTGGGGCAAACTTCTTTTACTATTGTATTATTTTCCATTTGTATTTTTAAATAAACATTAAGTTATATTGAATTCAAAATTATAGTTTAAAACAACAGTTAAGTGTGATAATTGTTACATTGAATGCGATTTTTAAAACTATTTCCTAATTGCTTGAATTCAATATTTTCATTGCTGCACTATTTTTCCTAAAACAATTTTAGCTTACAAATGGTCTAATCATAAGTTGAGCGCAGTCGAGAATCAATAATGATTCTCGACTGCGCTCACTGAAAAAAATTATTAGTTTATTTTTTGAAGTTCAATAAACAATTCTGTGTTAGCTCTTTTTATCATTGAATTTGTACACAACTCCATTTTCAAAAAGTCAAATTTATCAGCAAAAAGTAGCTCATATTCTGCTTGGCTTCCGCCAAAAGGTGGTCCACCTTCAAATAATCTATTAAATAACAAACCTGCTAATTTTCCGTTTTCGGATAGAATTTGGTGCATTTTCACAACATATTGCTGACGCATTGTAGGTGGCAAAGCGCAAAAAAAAGTTTGTTCGATAATCAAATCATATTTTCCTTCATGTTCGAAAAAATCGCCTAATACAATAGCAATATTCGGATTGTTTTCGAATTTATGGCAAAGGTTTTCGACTAATGTTGGTGCAATATCAATCACGGTGACATTTGTAAAACCTTGATTTAAGAGATATTCTGCTTCATACGAATTACCGCAACCGGGAATCAAAATACTTGTGTTTTTATCTTCTAAAGTATCAATATACGCTTTTATTGGAGGAGAAACATTTCCTAAATCCCAACCTGTGGTATTGGCTTTATATTGAGTATCCCAATATTCTTGATTTAATAAATCTTCGGATGAAATCATGCTTATTTTTTCGTTGATCAAAATTATTCTTTTTTACGTGTCGAAATTCCAAAAGGCAAATACAATGGGCAAAAGCTAATGAAACTTGTAAGTGCAAAAATGATTGCTAAAGCACCTAAAACTAGTGCTAATGTACCATCAATTGTTTTTGTATAATACAATACGCCAATTACAAGCGCAATTATAATACGGATAATTTTGTCGGTAGAACCCATGTTTTTTTTCATGATTTTTTAATTTAATTGGTTAGAATATTAAGATTTTTTTGGTGATTTAATAAACATATTAAAGACTAAACCGCCCATTACCGCTCCATACAAAGTTGAGTTTAAAGGCTTCGATGTTATGGCGCAAGTTCCTGAAGCACAACCCACATAAAAATAATAAAGATAGCCAGAGACAGCTCCTATAATTATTCCGATTGCTGTTATTATGATTGCTTTTTTAGTCATTAATTCGTTTTTTCGATAATCGTTTTTATTATTTGATCTTTGGTCAAAACGCCGGATTGTCTCCATAATTGTATGCCGTTTTGGTATAAAACCATGGTAGGAACACCACGAACCTGATATTTTGAAGCGAGCACTTGGTTTTTATCCACGTCAATTTTAATTATGGTAATTCGATCTCCCAAACTGTCTTTTACCTGTTTCAAAATGGGAGCCAACATTTTGCAAGGACCACACCATTCAGCAGAAAAATCAATTAATACTGGTTTTTCTGAATTAATAATATTTTCGAAACTACTCATCTTTATTGATTTTATATTTAGGAACTGCGCATCCATTTATTCCGCAACCCATATTAAATAAGGCTTGAAATAAGAAAAATAAACCAAATGGTATAAAAAACCATTCCCGAAGTTCATAGGCTTGCACAAATAAAAATAGGCTAAATGCCAAGCGAATCCATCGCATTATATGCCAATTTGAAAAAATTATTTCTTTCATTTTATTTTAATGTTGACGGGCAAACATAATTTGTTGTTTTAATTCCTGTTTTTTTTATCTCCGCAAATCCACCTAAAACATTAACTAAATTATGATAACCACGAGCTTTCAAAATAGAAGCGGTAATCATAGAACGATAACCACCAGCACAATGCAAATAAAACTCATCTTCTTTTGGAAATTCAGCTAAATGCTCATTAAGAAAATCTAACGGCGTCGAAGGAACTCCTTCAATATGTTCCGCTGCATATTCATTAGGTCTTCTAACATCGAAAACAGGCACTTTTTCTTCTTCTAAGATATCTTCTAACATTTTTGCCGTAACCGAATTCACAGTATCATATTCTAATCCGGCATTTTTCCAAGTTTCAAAACCACCTTTCAAATAACCTAAGGTATTGTCATAACCCACTCTCGACAAACGCAAAATGGTCTCCTCTTCCCTACCAAATGGAGTGACCAAAAGCAGCGGCTGTTTTACATCAATAATCAAAGTTCCAACCCATGGAGCAAACAAACCATCAATGCCAATAAAAATAGATTTTGGAATATGACCTTTACCAAATTCTTCCTGATGGCGAACATCAAGAATCAAAGCTTCAGTTTCATTAGCAACTAATTCGAATGTTTTAGCATCATACGGAACAGCATCTTTTATAATATCTTCAACATTTTCATAACCCTCTCTATTGAGTTTTACATTCATCGGAAAATAAGAAGGCGGTGGCGATAATCCTTCGGTTACTTCATCAATAAATTCCTCTTTGGTCATATCGGCACGAAGCGCATAATTGACTTGTTTTTGTTCGCCAATGGTGCCAATTGTCTCTTTACTCAAGTTTTTTCCGCAAGCACTTCCTGCGCCGTGAGCGGGATAAACAATAACATCATCTGCAAGAGTCATCACCTTGGTACGCAAACTATCATATAATATTCCAGCCAATTGTTCGGTCGTCATATTAGCTGCTTTTTGAGCTAAATCAGGTCTTCCAACATCGCCCAAAAACAAAGTATCTCCGCTAAAAAGAGCAATATCTTTTCCGTCTTTATTTTTCAAAAGATAACAAGAACTTTCCATTGTATGTCCTGGTGTATGCAATAAAGTGATGGTAATTTCTCCTAATTGAAAAACTTCACCATCTTTTGCAACATGTGCTTCAAAACTTGTATTTGCATTGGGTCCAAATATAATTGGGGCTCCACATTTTTCGGCCAAAGTCACGTGACCACTAACAAAATCGGCGTGAAAATGGGTCTCGAAAATGTATTTTATTTTCGCATTATTCAAAGTCGCTTTGTCAATATATGGCTGTACTTCGCGCAATGGATCAATAATGGCAACTTCACCATTACTTTCTATATAATAAGCACCTTGCGCTAAACAACCCGTGTAAATTTGTTCTATAATCATATTTATGAGCGAATTACTATGTAAATTTATTTATTTTTTTGTTCAATGAATGTATCAAAAGTTACATTTTGGGAAATTATTAGGATAAGAAAAGTTCTCTAATAATAATATAAACCCCCATTACAAGCACAAACCAACCAAAGCCTGTTTTCAATTTTTCGTCTTCGACTTTCTTAGAAATAACATTCCCAATGAAGATTCCGAATATCGATGCCAAAGTAAAAATAATCAATAACTTCCAATCTATGATTTGATTTCCGAGAATATCTCCCATAAACCCAATTAAGGATTGCGAAGAAACGATAAAAAGCGAGGTTCCAACAGCAATTTTCATCGGTGTTTTTGTCAGAAGTAACAAAGTTGGAATAATCAAAAATCCTCCACCTGCACCTACAAAACCTGAAATTAAACCAATTAATATTCCTTGAATAGCAATGTTAAAATAGTTGAGTTTTTCGACCTCAGAATCCATTGCTACTTTCAAAGGTTTTATCATTCTAACGGACGAAACAATCATCACAATCGCAAAAACAATCATAATCAAAACTGATTTTCGCAAAGTAAAAATATCAGACGAAATGATAATATTTGGAATTTTAGGAACAAGAATTTTTCTGGTTATGAATACTGTAATCACCGTTGGAATTCCAAATAAAATGACCTTATTAAAATCGACTAATTTTTGTTTGGCTTTGTGAATCCCACCAACTAATGAAGTTGTTCCTATAACAAATAAGGAATAGGCTGTGGCCAAAGTTGGCTCGATTCCCATCACATAAACTAATATCGGAACCGAAAGTATCGAGCCGCCACTGCCTAACATTCCCAAGGTCATCCCCACAAAAACTGCCAATATAAATCCTATAATTTGAGACATTTCCATTTGTAAAATTTTAAGGTTCAAAAGTATTTTATTTCAAGAACCTATTTGGTAACAAATGTTACGACTAATTCACCATCACAATCGAAGCCCTATTCAAGTGAATTTTTCCTTTGTTTTCTAATGCTTTCAACAATCTAGAAACTACAACTCTCGAAGTATGCAAATCATACGCAATTTCTTGATGTGTATTATGAATTTCGTTCGAATTATTAATTTTAGATTTTTCTTGAAGATAATTCAGTAAGCGTTCATCCATATTCATAAACGCCAAATTATCAATCGCCGAAAGCATTTCTTTCAAGCGATTGTTATAACTGTTGAAAACATAGTTTCTCCAGCTTTTATATTTCCCCAACCATTCTTCCATTTTCATCACCGGAATCATTACAACTATTCCATTTGTTTCGGCTACAGCTCTAATTTCACTCTTGTTCTCGCCCACGCAACACGCCATTGTCATGGCGCATGTATCTCCTTTTTCGATGAAATACAATAACAATTCGCCTTCATCAAAATCTTCGCGAAGTATCTTGATAGCGCCTTTTATCAACAATGGCATTTTCCGAATAGCATCACCAAAATCAATAAGAATATCACCTTCCTTGAAATCTCGGAGCAAAGAAACCTCGGTAATTTCGTCAATTAATTTGTCTTCAAATATATAGCCGTAGGTTTGTTTAAGTAAGTCTTTCATTATTGTTTTTCCGTTTTTAAGAACTGTAAATCTCGCAAAAAAAATTCACTTTAGGAACAAAACAAAAATTCTTTGTCATAAAATGTGCAAGTACAATTTGTCATTCCGTAGGAATCTAATTTTAGGTTTTTGAGATTCCTACGGAATGACAATGTTACTATTGAAATTCCAGTTATTTAAAATTAAAATTTACTAATGTTTTAAATACTAATTTATCTTTTCTACCAAAAACCATTTTATCCCAAATATTTCAACTTATGTAACAAAAGCTACAGACCTATAGAATATGTTTGCGGAAATTTGTTCCAGAATTAAACCCATAATTAGCTACAGATGAAAATACTTATAATAGGCGGAGTTGCTGGTGGAGCCACAGCCGCAGCAAGATTAAGAAGATTGAGTGAAGAAAATGAAATTATTATTTTCGAAAAAGGTGAACATGTGAGTTTTGCGAACTGTGGTTTGCCGTATCATATTGGTGGGGTAATCGCGGAACGTTCCAAATTATTATTGCACACACCCACTTCATTAAGAACAAGATACAATCTTGATGTTCGCATTTTTAATGAAGTTTTGAAAATAAATGCAGCAGAAAAAACGGTCGAAGTTCGGAATCTTTTCACAAAAGAAACGTATATCGAAACCTACGATAAATTACTACTTTCTCCTGGCGCAGAACCTTTTAGACCTAATATTCCCGGAATTAATTTAGATAAAATAATGACGCTTCGCAATGTTGCCGACATGGATAAAATCATTGCCAAAACTAAAGATTTGAAAAACATTGCTGTTGTAGGTGGCGGTTTTATTGGTCTAGAAGTTGCCGAAAATCTAGTCGAAAATAAACTCAACGTAACTGTAATCGAATTAGGAAACCAAGTCATGGCTCCCGTAGATTATGAATTTGCCAAAATGGTGCAACATCACGCTGCTGTCAAAAATCTGAATATTCTTGTGAATACCGGTGTAGAAGCTTTCGAAGAAAAAGGCAATGAAATCGAATTAAAATTGAATAATGGCGGAACCATTTTTGCCGATGCGGTCATTTTTGCCATTGGTGTAAAACCCGAAAATAGTTTGGCCAAAGCTGCCGGACTCGATTTGGGTGTTACTGGCGGAATTGCCGTAAACGAATTTATGCAAACTTCGGATCCTGATATTTATGCCGTGGGCGATGCCGTAGAAGTTTCGCATTATATCAATCAAGCAAAAGTGCTGATTCCGCTTGCTTGGCCAGCCAATCGTCAAGGCCGAATTGTTGCCGATAATATCACTCGAGGAAATAAAATATCTTATAAAGGGACTTTAGGAACTTCAATTATAAAATTCTTCGATCTGACCGTTGGCGCAACGGGACTCAACGAAAAATTATTGAAACGCTATAACATTCCGTATAAAACCGTTACGGTAACCAGAGCGAATCACGCCAGTTATTATCCCGGAGCGACGAATATTGTCTTGAAAATGAATTTTGGAGAAGACGGAACTATTTATGGCGCTCAGGCTTTGGGCCAAGAAGGAGTTGACAAACGCATCGATGTTTTGGCGACGGCCATAAAAGGAAATTTGACCATTTATGATTTACAAGAAATTGAAGTGGCGTATGCTCCGCCTTATAATTCTGCCAAAGATCCCGTGAATATTCTGGGTTACGTTGCCGAAAATATGCTGAACGACGATGTGCGTTTCATTAATTATGACCAATTGAACGATTATATTGCCACCGAAAATGCAGTCTTAATCGACGTTCGATCCAAAACAGAATTCGAAAACGGAGCGATTCCCAACGCCATCAATATGGACGTAGATACTTTACGCGAAAATCTAAATTTCTTTGACAAAAACACCAAATATGTTATTTATTGCCAAGTGGGTTTAAGAGGTTATTTGGCACAACGAATATTGAGAAACAACAATATTTATTCTGTGAATCTCAATGGTGGTTACGGCGTTTGGAAACCTGTGAATAGTTGAAATACAGCCTATTTTAAACAAACAAAAACGGCTGTTATATCACATAACAGCCGTTTATATATTTATTAAATTACGATTACCTAAAATCGTTCAAAGCCTTTTCTATAATCGCCAAACATTCGTGAATTTGACTTTCGGTGATTACCAATGGTGGCGCTAGACGAATTTTATTACCATGCGTAGGTTTTGCTAGTAAGCCATATTCGCTAAATTTCATGCAAATATCCCAAGCCAAATCGGAGTTTTCGTCGCAATCAATCACAATCGCATTCAGCAACCCTTTTCCTCGAACCAAAGTTATCAAGGAATTTCTTTGAGCGATTTCGTTCAATCCATTTCTTAAAATATTTCCTAAATAGGCCGAATTTTCGGCTAATTTTTCGTCTTTAATTACTTCAAGAGCGGCAATAGCAACGGCGGCGGCAATTGGGTTTCCACCAAAAGTAGAACCATGTTGTCCCGGTTTTATCACGTTCATGATTTCGTTGTTGGCCAAAACTGCCGAAACAGGATAAACACCGCCGGAAAGTGCTTTTCCTAAAATCAGAATATCAGGCTGCACATTTTCGTGATGTACTGCCAATAATTTTCCAGTTCTTGCAATTCCGGTTTGCACTTCATCAGCAATAAATAACGCATTATGTTGCTCGCAAAGCGCTTTGGCTTTCGCCAAATAACCTTCAGAAGGAACATAAACTCCGGCTTCCCCTTGAATAGGTTCTACCAAAAATCCAGCGATATTGGGTGTTGATTTTAATACATTTTCTAAAGCTTCGATATTATCATATGGAATTTTTATAAAACCTGCCGTGAAAGGACCAAAACTTTTACGTGCCGTTTCATCATTCGAAAACGAAATTATAGTTGTCGTTCTTCCGTGGAAATTGCCTTCGCAAACGATAATTTGCGCTTGATTTTCGGGAATTCCTTTGACTTCATACGCCCATTTTCGGCATAATTTGAGCGCTGTTTCTACAGCTTCGGCACCAGTATTCATTGGTAAAACCTTATCGAAACCAAAATATTTGGTTACATATTCTTCGTAATTTCCTAATTGGTCATTATAAAAAGCACGCGAAGTCAATGTCAAAGTTTGCGCTTGTTTAATCATTGCGTTCACAATTTTAGGGTGACAATGTCCTTGATTTACCGCCGAATAAGCCGAAAGGAAATCGAAATATTTCTTTCCGTCCATATCCCAAACAAAAACGCCTTCTCCCCTTTCGAGAACCACAGGCAGCGGATGATAATTATGAGCTCCATATTGATTTTCTTTTTCTATCAATTCTTCCGATTTTGAAGAAAGTATTTGGTGTAATTGTTCCATAAGATGTTGGTTTTAAAATATTTCGAATACAAAAATAATGAAATATTTTATTTAACAAGGAAAAATAAGTTTTTTGACTTACATTTGATTAAAATAAGTCATATTTTATTTTAAAGTTAAAATAAAAGTCAATTTAATTGCTGAAATCATGGAAATACTAGATCAATTCGACACAAATATTATCAAGGAATTAGAAAAAGATGGCAGAATGGCCTATTCGACAATTGCCGCCAACTTAAAAATTTCGAATACCATGGTGCATCAGCGCGTCAAT
>CANBWX010000046.1 GCA_947373225.1 Flavobacteriaceae bacterium
TTTTACGATCCTTTCTTAAATTATTTCAAAACAGATTATTATAATTTGCCTTTGCCGGAAATAGATAATATTCAATTGTTTTTTGGCTTAGTTTTTCGGTTTTTTTTAAATACGATTCTATCATTGGGAATAATCTATTGCGTGTTTAAAGATTTTGAAGCTGTTAAATTCGCTTCGATATTGTATTTTCTATTTTTTGTAATTCTAGTTGTTGCTTTCTTTTTTGTATTTTCTTATTTTGGCGAAGCCAATAAAATGACCTTATTTTATATTAGACGATTTCTTATTCAGCCCATTTTTTTGCTGCTATTTCTCCCAGCGTTCTATTATCAAAAGCAAATGAAGTAATTTTTCGTATTTTTATTTGTCTAACTGATTTATAATGCTGCTTAAAAAGCACGCTATATTAAATGTTTATTAAAAAAATGCAATTCCATTGACTTAATAGTGCAGTTTAGCCAAATTATAATTACTTTCACAACCAATTTTTTAAAATAAGTTTATGCATAATTTTGATTGGAAGCAATTAGTGAATCCAGAATTCTATATTTTATTAGAATTTGGTGGAATTAAAATTGGACTGTTTGTTTTGCTTTTTATAGTTTTTGCCGAAACAGGATTGTTTGCAGGTTTTTTTCTGCCTGGAGATAGTTTGTTGTTTTTAGCAGGTATTTACAGCGAGCTTTTGACAAGTCAAATAACAATAGGAAATGATTTTATAAATTTAATTTTCTTATCTTCATTGGTTTCTTTGGCTGGTGTTTTTGGTAATATGATGGGTTATTGGTTCGGAGTAAAAGGCGGAACCTATCTTTATAATAAGGAAGATACTTTTTGGTTTAAAGAAAAATACCTTTTGCAATCAAGAGATTTCTTCGAAAAATACGGTGGAAAAGCAATTGTTTATGCTCGTTTTATGCCTATTTTTAGAACATTCGCCCCTATTGTTGCGGGAATTGCAGGAATGGACAAAAAGAGGTTTATGTTTTTTAATATTGTGAGTTCAATTCTTTGGTCTTTCAGTTTGATTTTTGCGGGACATTATTTGTCTGCTTTGTTTATGGAGAAATTCAACATCGACTTAAAAAGCCATATCGAATATATTGTAATCGGAATTGTTCTTGTTACCACGGTTCCTGTTTTATGGAAACTTTTGAAAAAAAGAGTTCATTTGTAAAACCAGAATTTGATATAAATAAAAAATCCGAAGCTATTAGACTTCGGATTTTTTTTTAACTATTGGCTTTTGCCTTTTTACTTTTGCCTTAAAGCTTACATCATTCCTGGCATACCACCACCCATTGGGCTTCCACCACCGTTTTCTTCTTTGATTTCTACCAAAGCACATTCGGTTGTTAATATCATTCCTGCAACAGATGCGGCATTTTCTAATGCTACGCGAGTTACTTTTTTAGGATCAATAATTCCTGCTTTTAGCATATCTACATATTCATCAGTTTTGGCATTGTAACCAAAATCGCCTGAACCTTCGGCAACTTTTGCAACAACAACCGAACCTTCAAGACCTGCATTTTCGACAATTGTTCTCAAAGGAGCTTCAACGGCACGAGAAATAATTTTTATTCCTGTAGCTTCGTCAGCATTGTCAGCTTTTAAAGTGTCTAAAGCTTTTTTAGCTCTCAATAAAGCGACACCACCACCAGCGACAATTCCTTCTTCAACAGCGGCACGTGTAGCGTGAAGCGCATCGTCAACTCTGTCTTTTTTCTCTTTCATCTCTACTTCCGAAGCGGCTCCAACATAAAGAACGGCAACACCACCAGCTAATTTAGCCAAACGTTCTTGTAATTTTTCTTTGTCATAATCCGAAGTCGTAGCTTCCATTTGACCTTTAATTTGGTTCACACGATTTTTGATAGTATCCGCATCACCAGCACCACTTACAATAGTTGTGTTGTCTTTATCGATAGTTACTCTTTTTGCAGTTCCTAACATTTCGATAGTCGTATTTTCTAAAGTATAACCTCTTTCTTCCGAGATTACAATTCCTCCAGTTAAGATGGCAATATCTTCCAACATTGCTTTTCTTCTGTCGCCAAAACCAGGTGCTTTTACTGCAGCAATTTTCAAGGCACCACGTAATTTATTTACTACCAAAGTTGATAATGCCTCACCATCAACATCTTCTGCAATAATCAATAATGGTTTTCCTGATTGAGCTACTGGCTCCAAAACTGGTAATAATTCTTTTAGAGAAGAAACCTTTTTGTCATACAAAAGGATGTAGGGACTTTCTAATTCTACTTCCATTTTCTCACCATTGGTAACAAAATAAGGAGAAAGATATCCTCTGTCAAATTGCATTCCTTCCACAACATCTACATAAGTATCTGTTCCTTTGGCTTCTTCAACAGTAATTACACCTTCTTTTCCAACTTTCGCAAAAGCGTTAGCGATCAACTCACCAATCACTTCGTCATTGTTTGCAGAAATTGCAGCAATTTGTTTTATTTTTTCAGAATCACTTCCTACTACTTTAGCTTGTTTAGTTAAGTCAGCAACAATTGCTTCAACAGCTTTGTCAATTCCTCTTTTCAAATCCATTGGATTAGCTCCTGCAGCAACGTTTTTCAACCCTTCTTTTACGATGGCTTGCGCCAAAACTGTAGCAGTTGTAGTTCCGTCTCCAGCTAAATCGTTGGTTTTAGAAGCTACTTCTTTTACCATTTGAGCACCCATATTTTCTAATGGATCTTTCAATTCTATTTCTTTTGCAACGGTAACTCCATCTTTAGTAACGGTTGGTCCACCAAAAGATTTCCCAATAATTACGTTACGACCTTTAGGTCCTAGGGTTACTTTTACTGCGTTTGCTAATGCATCGACACCACGTTTTAATCCGTCACGTGCTTCAATATCAAATTTTATATCTTTTGCCATTATAATGTTTATTTGTTTATTTGTTGATTCGTTTATTTGATTTTAGATGATTGCTAAAATATCATCTTCGCGCATTATCAAATAATCTTTTCCTTCTAATTTCAATTCTGTTCCAGCATATTTTCCGTAAAGAACGGTATCGCCAACTTTTACAGTCATTTCGTGTTCTTTGGTACCTTTTCCAACAGCAACTACAGTTCCTTTTTGTGGTTTTTCTTTAGCGGTATCTGGAATGAATATTCCTGAAGCAGTTTGAGTTTCAGCAGCTACTGGTTCAATAAGAACGCGGTCTGAAAGAGGTTTAATATTTAAAGCCATATTGTTTTTTGTTTTTATTATTTGGATGATAAATTAACCCGTCAAAAATAGTTAAAATTTGACGTCTATGCAGAAAAAAAGCGTTAACAAAATGCTAACGCTTTTAAATATTTTCGAAAAATATTATTTTGCTGGAGTTGTTCCAGTTGGTGTATTTTGAACAGGAGCTGTTTTTGCAGGAGCAGAAGTTTCTGTTTTATCAATGATTTTAGAATTAGTATCGCTCAATGAACCTCCAAAACTTAAACTTGAAAGGATTATCAATACGATTAAAACCGCAGCTAACGTCCAAGTACTTTTGTCAAGAAAGTCAGTTGTTTTTTGAACTCCACCCATTTGAGTTGATCCACCTAATGTTGAGGAAAGCCCGCCGCCTTTAGGATTTTGAACCATTATTACTACAATCAGTAGGAAACAAACTATTGTTATTAAAACTAAAAAAATTGAAAATGTGCTCATTGTTTAATTATTATTTTGTTGTAAAATCTTAATATCCGATATACGGTCTGCAAAGAAACTACTTTTTTCTGGATATTTCAAAATTAATATTTCATAAGCTTGTATCGCTTTTAGATATTTTTTTTGTTCTAAATAGACTCTGGCCAAAGTTTCGGTCATTAAGGACGAATTGTCTTGACTATTTTCGAAATATACGGGTAAAGTTGCACCTTGTTTTATTGGTGAAATTTTCGGACTAGCTTCTATGAATTTATCAATTAAATCCGCTTTTTTCTTTTTCTCATCATCTAATATAGGATTTCTCAGCGTTTCTGTAACTTCATTTCCTCTATCGATTGGCTGAGTTCTAGAAAGTTGTAGCCATTCCTGAAAGGAGTGTTTTTCGTTTACAGAAAAATCCAAAGGTTTTCCAATGTCTAATTTTTCGACAGCTAATTTTGTATTTTCTTCTGCCTCAGTTGGTGAAGCTTCTTTTATAGTTGTAAGAATGGATTGTTCTACAGTATTTATTTTTGGCTCAAGCTTAATTTCAGGTTTGATTACTTCCATGTCAATTACTTTGATATCAAGAAGTTCAAGCACTTTTTTGTCGTACAATCCTTTTTGAATGGCAACAAAAGTATCCGAAGTTATGAAATCAAATAAAACCGTTCTGTCGGTTGTATGAGCTGCAGTCACTTTTAGCGCATAATTATATTTGAAACTATTTTGATTGTAAAGTCCTTTTAATCGTAAAGCTCTTGCACTTTGAAAAAACGGAAATTCATCCAGTACTTTTTCTAAAGTATCCGTTTGCTTTTCATTGATAGCATCTGGTTTGTTAATCAAATAAGTATAATCGGTTACGTTCATTTTTAGATTTCAGATTTCAGATTTCAGATTTCAGATGCTATCTGCTACCTGCTATCTGGTTATTACCATTTTGCCAATGAGGCATTGAAAACATCTTGAGTAATTCTTTCGAAAATTGTTTTTATTGCGGTACTCGAAGTAGATCCAGTAAGCTGTTGTCCCGCAGGATAATCGTAATAAAAGTCGAATGATTTCTCAAAGTTTTCGGTTTCTTTATTTTTATTGCTAAACCTAACATTTACACGTATTGTCAATCTGTTTTGCGAAGCTTGCTGATCTGCGGTTGCAGTCATTGGGCTTATTCGGTAATCTGTAATTTCACCTTCATAAGTTAAATCGGCACTGTTTTTCACTAAGTTTAAATTGGTCTGATTCTGAATCAAATCTTGTAATGTCAGCGTAAATGTTCGGTCGATTCCTGGTTCAATTAGTTGCGCATTATTCTGAAAAAAATTGACTTGAAAGGTTTTTGCGTCTATTTTCCCTGTTCCTGTAAAGTTGTAAACCGAGCAACTATTGATGCTCAGTGCAATTATTGCAAGAAGGATAAGTTTTATGTGTTTCATTTTCTATTTTAAAATTGCTTCGTTAGCGTTGTAAATGCTTGTGCCAAAGATATTCATTTTTTTATTATCAATTTAATATTGAAGTTTCAACTCCCTCTCCTTTAGATTGCTTCGTACTTCGCAATGACAGGGTTGGGGTGAGGATTACAAATCGAATTGTTTTATTTTTCGATATAAAGTTCTTTCAGAAATTCCCAATTCATCCGCGGCAATTTTTCGTTTTCCTTTATTTTTTTCCAATGATTTTTTTATCATTTCAACTTCTTTCTGTTCTAATCTCAAGACTTCTTCTTCCTCTATACTTTCAGTAAATTGATAGTTATCCTCTTGGTTTTCATAACGATTTTCATCGTTTTGAGTTGTAATAACGGCAGTTCTTGGTTCTTCTTCATAATCTATTTCGCTATCATCTTCCTTCGAGCCATATATTTTTTTAATCAAGTTCGAATTCGTTTCTTGCACTTTCGAACTTCCGTTTTGCATTAATTCTAGAGTTAGTTTCTTCAAATCATGCAAGTCACTTTTCATGTCGAACAGCACTTTGTACAAGATTTCTCTTTCGGTATTAAAGTCGCTGTCGTTTTTCTTATTTTTTATCACCGAAGGCAAATTGCTTCCTTCCGCTGGTAAATACGATTGTAATGTCGTTGCCGAAATATCGCGATTGGTTTCTAAAACCGAAATTTGTTCAGCTACATTTCGCAATTGTCGAATATTTCCGCTCCAACGAAATTTTTGCAAAAGCGGAATAGCACTGTCGTCTAATTTTATTGGAGGCATTTTATATTTATGGGCAAAATCAGCCGCAAATTTCCTAAATAATAAATGAATATCGTCTTTTCGATCGCGCAAAGGTGGTAAAGTAATATCGACG
This sequence comes from Flavobacteriaceae bacterium, assembly GCA_947373225.1. Classification (GTDB taxonomy): domain Bacteria; phylum Bacteroidota; class Bacteroidia; order Flavobacteriales; family Flavobacteriaceae; genus Flavobacterium. Next base: position 5,971 of record CANBWX010000046.1, read on the forward strand.
GTGCTCAAACGATAATACAAATCTTCACGGAATTTCCCCTTTTCAATAGCATTGAATAAATTGACATTGGTAGCGGCCACAATTCGCACATCTGTTTTTTGCACTTGTGAAGAACCTACTTTTATAAATTCGCCGTTTTCAAGAACACGAAGCAATCGAACTTGGGTCGTCAAAGGTAATTCGCCTACTTCGTCAAGGAAAATTGTTCCGCCGTTGGCTACTTCAAAATAGCCTTCACGAGTTCCTGTTGCGCCAGTAAAAGAGCCTTTTTCGTGGCCAAAAAGCTCACTGTCAATGGTTCCTTCCGGAATTGCACCGCAGTTTACAGCAATATATTTTCCGTGTTTTCTGTGCGAAAGCGTATGGATAATTTTCGGAATGCTTTCCTTTCCAACACCACTTTCACCAACAACCAGCACTGAAATATCTGTTGGTGCTACTTGAATGGCTTTTTCTATCGCGCGATTCAGTTTTGGGTCATTCCCAATAATCTCGAATCGTTGTTTTATTGATTGAACTGTTTCCATGTTGTTTTTGTTTAAACCTTAATTTAAAACCTTTTTATTTCTCAGTTTTTGCCGACGTATCTTTTAAAGGAACTGTTTTTTCTACTTTGTGTTTTGGAAAATAAGTTCTAATAATATAAAACGTAGAACCAAATCCAACGATGAAAGTAAGTAAAACGATAAGTATTTGTTTTTTTGTCATTATGTTTTATTTTTTAGCCACGAATTTGTGGATGTTTTTTTGGGTTAAGTAAAATTTTAATTAATAATGTATTTTCAATACTAACATTGTCATTCCGTAGGAAACTCAAAATATATAAACTAGATTCCTACGGAATGACAAATTGGAGATGCATTTTTATGTCAAACTATCGGTTAAATAAGACTTTTAATTTGTTTACCCGTTAAAAATTACCAAATCCATTTTTTTAATTCATTTCACTCAGCCCAACCGCAACTCCTTTCAAAGTTCCGCTGGTGCAACTCGTGATTTTTACATTTACAAACTCACCAATTTTATAATTCTCCTTTGGGAAAACCACAACAATACTTTGTGAGTTTCTACCCGACCAATCCTTTTCTGATTTTTTCGACAATTTTTCAACCAAAACCTCTACAGTTTGACCAATGAATTCCTCGCTTCTAAATAAAGAATTCCGTTGTTGCAAATCGACAATTTCCTGTAATCTTCGCAATTTTGTCGCTTCCGGAACATCATCTTCCATTTTGCGTTCGGCTAATGTTCCTGGGCGTTCGGAATACGAATACATATAACCAAAATTATATTTCACATAATCCATTAAACTCAAAGTGTCTTGGTGATCCTCTTCGGTTTCAGTTGGAAAACCTGAAATCATATCTTGTGTAATCGAGCAATTCGGAATAATAGTTCTGATTTTGTCAATCAAAGTCATGTATTCTTCGCGAGTATGCAAACGATTCATTTCTTTTAGGATTCTATTGCTTCCGGATTGAACAGGCAGGTGAATGTGTTTGCAAATATTATCATGTTTTGCAATCACGTGCAAAATGCTTTCGTGCATATCTTGCGGATTGGATGTCGAAAACCGAATACGCATTTTAGGAAAACCAACGGCTACCATTTCAAGTAATTGGTCAAAATCTACCGCTGTTGCTTTTTGCATTTCGGTAGCGTTGACGAAATCTTTTTTCAAACCGCCGCCATACCAAAGAAAGCTATCCACATTCTGACCCAAAAGCGTAATTTCCTTAAAACCTTTGTCCCATAAATCCTGAATTTCTTTCATAATACTTTGCGGTTCACGACTGCGTTCACGACCGCGGGTAAAAGGAACCACGCAAAATGTGCACATATTATCGCAACCCCGCGTGATAGAAACCAAAGCCGTAATCCCATTGCTCATCAATCGAACGGGTGAAATGTCGCCATAGGTTTCGTCTTTCGACAAAATTACGTTGATCGCATCTCGACCTTCTTCGACTTCGCTCAATAAATTCGGTAAATCCTTGTAAGCATCAGGACCTACAACGAGGTCAACAATTTTTTCTTCTTCCAGAAATTGACTTTTCAAACGCTCTGCCATACAGCCCAAAACGCCGACTTTCATCTTCGGATTGGTGCGTTTCACGGCATTGTATTTCTCTAAACGTTTGCGGATTGTTTGTTCCGCTTTGTCGCGAATCGAACAGGTGTTTACCAAAACCAAATCCGCTTCTTCAAGGATTTGCGTGGTATTATACCCGTTTGATGATAGGATGGAAGCCACGATTTCACTATCCGAAAAATTCATCGCACAGCCGTAACTTTCTATAAAGAGTTTCTTAGTATTCTCAGGCTTATAATCTAAAACGAGGCTTTCGCCTTGCTTGCTTTCTTCAATAATCTTTTCCATAGTCACTTTCAAAAGTGTGTTTTAATAAGAATGCAAAGTTACACTATTTTGAATAAAGATGACAAGATGTCAGCCGAAGAATTATGAAAGATTTAATGTTGGAATAAATAGATTCATTGAAAGAGTATTGATTTGGATTTTCATCATTTCATCAATAGTATCGCCTTGTTTTTTTATCGGAATATATGTTTTTAGGGAAATTAGACTTTGGAAAACTAGTCTAAACAAGTATTTGTGTAGCTAAATTAGGTAATGCTTATTTGATTTTTATTCCTTTTGGTCCAGGAAAATCTTTGCTTAAATGGTTGTAAAGTCGTCTTACTTTTGAACGCCAACTTATTTTGGCTTCAATCCATGTTTTGCTGCCTTCAATGATTTGTATAGTATCATTTGTGTGTGATGGAAACTTAGAATAATCGGAATTATCATCGAATTTTAATAGTAATTCTGGATTGTCAATTGGGGTGCTATTTTTACTTAAATCAAAAATATTTTTATGTTCTTCTTTGTTGAATTTAAGTGTTTTAACTTTTAAATTTTCATATAAATCGATTAATGAAATTGTATCCGTTATGAAGTCTAAATCGTAAATATCTTTTTTAGTTGAGCGGTTTGATGTGCTAATTAATTTGAATAGACCAATATCATTTTTTGAAAGTAAATTTATCCCTTGGTTAATTTCGGCATCGAATAATTTCTTCATGTTTTGTAGCAACTCGACTTTTATTGTTGTTCCGTCATCTAAATCAAGAAAGAAGCGCAGAAAACAATATTGGTCGTTTATATCACAAGGATCATCAAAGCTTTTTGCTTTATTACCAAAGTAATTTTTAACTTCATTTTCGATGTTTTTAAATCCAGCTTTGCCTATTATTTCATCACAAAATAAATCAATATCATCAGAAATTCTATGATTGAATTGCAGTGCTAGATTTGTACCACCGCCTAAAGTAAATTTTGATACTGTTGGTAATGTTTGTAATTCTATAATGGCTTTAATTATTGCTGGAGTAACCGCCCTCATAAATTAAAGCGAAAAGCGAAGAAACGGTTTAACATTATATCTTTTGGAAACACTTACGCAAACTTTGTTGCTGATATTCTCTGTTGTTAATTTTAAGTATTTAACAATGTCTTTTGCGGAATATAGGGCTTCTAATTTTTTAATATCTGTTTCAAATGTTTCTGGAGTTGTAGCAAACAAAGCTCTCGGAATAATAATAGACTTATCTCTGGAAAGATTAAGTTTACTAGGATCCATATCCCAAAATAAGTGTTTGGGGAAAATTGTCGCTATGTTTACTGATTTGTTCACAATGCAAAATTAATGAATTTAGAGATAAGTGGTGTGTAAACTATAAAAAATAAAAATTGTTCCGTTGTATGCCGTTAGGAATTTGTTGCTCTTTTGAATGTGAGCAATATTCACATTATAAAACAGCTCCTGTTGGTCGCTTTTTTAGAACAGAAAACTTTTACTTTTTTTGCTCTGGGCTTTTCACTGCAATCCGGGCTAGGGGAGTTGATAAAAAAGCCGCTCTTCGAAATCTTCATCGAAAGGAAGACTATTTATCTATTTTGTTCTCATTATCTGAATCACCAAATAATCTAGCAATAATATCAATTAAAATCAATATTCCGACGGTTATAAAAATTGTAGTGTTATCTATTTCTAAAATTTTAAATAACAAAAAAAATGATAAATAGGGGTAAATTATTATAAAGTAGTCGAAATAGGTTTTTATATTTTCTTTATCAAATTCTTTTACAATCGTTTTAAATTTTTCTTTGTAAATAAAAATTTTATAATTGAGCAACATTATAATTGTAATACCTAAATAAACACCATTTAATCCTATTGTTTCTAAAGGAAATTTAAATAATATCAATATCGATAATATATTAATCATTATTAATGTTGATAGCCAAACACCTGTTGAAAATTCAGGCATAATTTTATTTACCCTTGAAATCGATTTGTACATTTTGTAATACATATAATTGTATATATTCATTTCTTTTTTTGATTATTAATGGATAAATTAAAAAAAAACTAGGTGTGCAGATTTGCAGTTCATCCCTAATTCCACTTCCAAACAAATCTAACGAATTTACTTATGAAAAAATTAGAATTTGTTTTTCTTTTAGTTTCAACTCAAAAAATTACAACCGAAATTCCTTCAAAAGAAATCCATTAGCCAGCGTTTTAAAAACTGCCATTTGATTTTTTTTCCAAGTTTCATCATAACCCAATTCCTTGGCTAATGCGTCAGCTACTTTTTCGGAACAAGCAATTGCTGCACGAGCATCTAAAAATAGTAATCGCACACGCCTTGCCAAAACATCGTCTATAGATCGTGCCATTTCGTTACGAATTGACCAAGCGACTTCGGCTAGGGTATAGTCATAATCAGGATGCAGTTTTTCTTTTAATTCCGGTTCATTTTCTTGTAATTGCAAGATTGCTGGAATATCGGTTCCATAAATATAAAGGTGATTTTCACGGTCTAAAGCAGTTGTTGTTTGATTCCCATGAATAGCAATATGGTCTGTTTTACAGGCTACTTTCGGTAAATTATGCACGCTTATGGCTTTGTTTATAATGTCTTCGGCAATTTTTCGGTAGGTGGTCCATTTGCCTCCAGTGATGGAAATTAAACCGGTTTCGGAAACAATTATTTTATGACTTCTGGAAACTTCTTTGGTGCTTTGTCCTTCTCCTTCTGGCGCCGACAAAGGTCTTAATCCTGCAAAAACAGATAAAACATCGGCTCTTGTTGGTTTTTTCGACAAGAATCTTTGGGCGGTTTCCAGCACAAATTCGATTTCTGCTTCGGTGGCGATTGGTTCTAAACTATGGCTTTTCATCAAAGTATCTGTTGTGCCAATAACAATTTTATCATGCCAAGGAACAGCAAATAATACTCTGCCATCGCTTGTTTTTGGAATCATCAAAGCATCGTTACTTGGTAGAAAAGATTTGTCGAAAACCAAATGAATTCCCTGACTTGGCACAATATATTTTTTATATACTTTGTCATTCATTTTCATAATCGAATTGGTAAAAACACCTGTGGCATTAATAACTGCCGTTCCTTTTATTTCGTGTTTCGTGCCCGTTTCCTGATCTTCTATAACTACGCCAATGACTTTGTGGGCTTTGTCTTTTAGAAGATGAATTACTTTGGCATAATTCAAAACACAAGCGCCATTTTCGATTGCGGTTTGTGCCAAATTAATTGCCATTCGAGAATCATCAAACTGACCATCATGATAAATAACGCCATTTCGCAATCCTTTTTGTTCAATAGTTGGGAGCAATTCTATAGTCTTTGCTTTCGAAAGGTATTGAGACGAACCTAAACTCAATCGTCCCGCCAATAAATCATATAAGGTAAGTCCGATGGTGTAAAAATAACCACCCCACCAGTTGTAATTTGGAATTACAAAAGACTGGTTTTTTACTAAATGTCCTGCGTTTTTTTCCATCAAACCTCGCTCTTTCAAAGCTTCTATAACTAATGGAAAATTGCCTTGTTCTAAATAACGTACTCCGCCGTGGGCTAATTTTGTGCTTCGGCTAGACGTGCCTTTGGCAAAATCTATTGCTTCGACCAGAATAGTTTTGTAACCTCGGCTTGCTGCATCGACCGCAGTTCCTAAACCGCAAGCACCGCCACCAATTATGATTATGTCCCAATTTTGGGTTTCTTGTAGTTTTGCTAATTCTTGGGATCGTTTCATTTTGATGTTTTAATCAAACCAATCTAGTTTGATAGTAAACGTAATGAAATAATTTGGAACAAAAAAAGACTATTTATCTCCTTTATTTCGAATGGATTACACATTAAAAAATTTTAAAAATTAATTCAAAAACTTAATATTTAAAAATTTCTTCTACTTTTGTCCCAGAAAAACAAACCAATGGCAAAGAATTTAGTTATCGTTGAGTCCCCTGCAAAGGCTAAAACTATCGAAAAATTTCTAGGAAGTGATTACCAAGTAGAGTCAAGTTATGGGCATATTGCCGACTTGCCTTCTAAAGAAATTGGCGTGGATGTCGAAAATGGTTTTAAACCAAAATACGAAGTTTCGTCCGATAAAAAAGCATTGGTAAGCAAATTGAAAACTCTAGCTAAAAACGCCGAAATGGTTTGGTTAGCAAGTGATGAGGATCGCGAGGGAGAAGCTATTTCTTGGCATCTTTCCGAAGAATTAAAATTGGATAAAAAGAAAACAAAACGAATTGTTTTTCACGAAATTACGAAAACTGCTATTCTAAAAGCAATCGAAAATCCTCGTGAAATCGATTATAATTTGGTCAATGCACAACAAGCGCGTCGTGTTTTGGACCGATTAGTGGGTTATGAATTGTCGCCTGTTCTTTGGAGAAAAATCAAAGGCGGACTTTCGGCTGGACGTGTTCAATCGGTTTCTGTTCGTTTGATTGTCGAAAGAGAAAGAGAAATTCAGAACTTTAATGCAGTTGCCACCTATTCGATTGTTGCAGAATTCACGAACGAATCTGGTAAAACTTTCAAAGCAAAACTGCCTAAAAATTTCAATACCAAAAAAGAAGCCGAAGATTTCTTGAATAAGAATGTCGGTTCTACATATAAGGTTTCGGATTTAGAAACTAAACCAACAAAAAAATCACCAACTGGACCTTTTACCACTTCGACTTTGCAACAAGAAGCGGCTAGAAAATTGTATTTGCCTGTTGGAATCACCATGCAACTAGCACAACGTTTGTACGAAGCGGGACTCATTACTTATATGAGAACGGATAGTGTGAATTTGTCGAAAGATGCGATGGAAGCTGCTCAGGCCGAAATTATAAAATCTTACGGAAAAGAGTTTTCTAAACCAAGAACTTTTGTGAATAAAAGCAAAGGCGCTCAGGAAGCACACGAGGCGATTCGTCCTACGGATATGTCGCGTCATACTGTAAATATCGACAGAGATCAAGCGCGTTTGTATGATTTGATTTGGAAAAGAACCTTGGCTTCGCAAATGAGTGACGCACAATTAGAACGTACTAATGTAAAAATTGCTGCAAATAATCACAGTGAAATATTCACTGCTTCGGGCGAAGTTTTACTTTTTGAGGGTTTCTTGAAAGTGTATTTAGAAGGTCATGATGACGATGAAGAGGAGCAAGAAGGCATGTTGCCAGCAATGAAAGTTAACGAAAAATTGCTGAATAATTATATCACTGCAACCGAAAAATATTCTCGTCCGGCGGCAAGGTACACCGAAGCTTCTTTGGTGAAAAAATTGGAAGAATTAGGAATTGGTCGTCCGTCTACTTATGCGCCAACCATTTCGACAATTATCAACCGAAATTATGTGGAGAAAGGAAATCTTGATGGTCAAGAAAGAAATTATACGCAACTGACTTTACAATCTGGGAAAGTAGGCGAGAAGTTGCTTAAAGAAAATACCGGTTCGGATAAAGGGAAATTAGTACCGACTGATATTGGAACTATTGTTACGGATTTCTTGGTGAAGAATTTTGGAACTGTTTTGGATTATAATTTTACTGCCAAAGTAGAACAGGATTTTGACGAAATTGCCGAAGGAAATATAGAATGGTCAAAAATGATGCAGGAATTCTACGATAAATTTCACCCAATTGTCAAAGATGTAGAAGCCAATGCGGACAGAGAAAGTGGAGAAAGAATCCTTGGAACTGATCCTAAATCAGGAAAACCAGTTTCGGTTCGTTTAGGAAAATTCGGTCCAATGGCACAAATTGGAGCTGCTGATGACGAAGAGAAAAAATTTGCCAGTTTGATGGCAGAGCAAAATATTGGAAACATCACTTTGGAAGAAGCGTTGGATTTATTTTTGTTGCCAAAGAATTTGGGTACTTATCAAGGTGAAGAAGTTGAGGTTAGTAATGGTCGTTTTGGTCCTTATGTGCGTCACGGAAGTGTTTTTGTTTCTTTGCCAAAAGGCGAAAATCCATTAGATGTTTCCTTAGAAAGAGCACAAGAATTGATTGATGATAAAGCAAAAGCCGATGCACCAATTGCTACTTATAAAGGTGAACCAGTTCAAAAAGGCGTAGGTCGTTTTGGCCCATTTATCAAATGGGATGGTATTTTTATCAATGTAAGTAAAAAATATAATTTCGATAATTTGTCGCAATCGGAAATCGAAGAATTGATAGAAGATAAATTGCAAAAAAATATTGACAAGGTTTTACATAACTGGGAAGAAGAAGGGATTTTGGTTGAAAAAGCCCGTTGGGGAAGATCGGTAATTACCAAAGGAAAAATCAAAATTGAATTGAGCAAAGATATTGATGCCACTAAATTGACATTAGAAGAAGTTCAAGAAATGATTGCCAAGAAAACGCCAGCCAAGAAAGTTGCTGCCAAAAAAGCGACAACTGCAAAAAAACCTGCTGCGAAGAAAGCAGTAGCAAAAAAGAAATAAGATATGGAATTTGATTTTCTAAAACCTTTAGACAATAAAATCCTTGAGTTTATTAAAGGATTTTCTTCTCAGCAATTGGGAAGTAAAGTCGTTTTTCATACCGAAAAGGATTTTCCAGATTTGAATAAAATAAAAATTGCTATAATTGGTGTTTTAGAAAATAGAGGAGATAAGAACAAAACTACGGAAGTTGATTTGTCTGCTATTCGAAAAGAATTATACGGTTTGTTCCCTGGAAATTGGGATGCTTCTATTGCGGATTTGGGCGATATTCTTGCTGGAAATTCTAATGAGGATACTTATTTTGCATTAAAAAAAGTAGCTTCAAGTTTAATCAAAAAGAAAATTATTCCTATTGTTATTGGCGGATCACAAGATTTGACTTATGCACTTTATAGAGCATATGATGATTTAGAACAAATGGTTAATTTGGTTTCAATTGACAATAAATTTGATTTTGGAAAAGAAAGCGATACTGTTTCTGCAGATTCTTATTTAACAAAAATAATTATTGACGAACCCAATAATCTTTTCAATTTCAGTAATGTAGGCTTTCAAACTTATTATAATTCGCAAGAAGAAATAGATTTAATTGATAAATTATTTTTTGATGCCTATCGTTTGGGTGAAATTTCAAACAATATTTCCGTAGCAGAACCCGTTTTTAGAGATGCGGATATTGTAAGTCTTGATTTGACTTCGATAAAATCCTCCGATTCAGGAAATAACACTCTATTTACCCCCAATGGATTTAACGGAAAAGAAATTTGTACTTTGTCAAGATATGCTGGAATTAGTGATAAAGTTTCGCTTTTTGGAATCTTTAATCATAATAGTTCTAAACAGGAATCAGTATTGGTAGCACAGATAATTTGGTATTTTATCGAAGGATTTCATTATCGTTCCAATGAATATCCTTTTGGAAGTAGAGACAATTATATCAAGTATATTATCCCTATGGAAGACGAATTAATCTTTTATAAAAGTGATAAAACGGATAGATGGTGGATCGAGATTCCATTTATTTCAAGTGGTAATAATAAGTTAAAGAAAAATACGTTATTACCATGCTCTTATGATGAATATTTATCAGCTTGCAATCAGGAAATTCCTGAAAGATGGTGGAAAGCGCAGCGTAAGAATATTGTGTAATTTGGTGCTAAAAGTAAAATAAAATCATTTAGTTATTTGTTAGTTTAAATTTTTATTTTTCATTTTGAAAGCTTAAACTTATAAAATAAAATAAAATATGGTAGATTGTCGGTTTTTTTTGTTTTTTGTCGACAAAATATTTTTTTCTTACAGTTTTAAATTTTAGTTTTGACTATTGAAATAATAGTACAACAAATAATTGTTTTATTAAATAATAATAAATAGGTTTACGGACTTAATAATAACGAAAATATAATCCTAATATATATGAAGAAGTTCATTGCATTTACGGCAATTTTAACCCTATTAATTGGCTGTGGTAAATCAAGCGACAAAGGAGAGTTAGTTGGAGTTAAAGGAGCAAAATGGCATCCTGAAAAACCTTATGGAATGACTTTAGTTCCAGGTGGTTCCTATATTATGGGAAAATCTGATGAGGATATTGCCAATGTTGGAGACGCTCCAACTAAAACAGTTACTGTTCGATCTTTCTATATGGACGAAACTGAAATCACTAATAGCGAATACCGTCAATTTGTAGAATGGGTAAAAGATTCAACAATGAGGGTTCGTTTAGCTATTCTAGCTGACGAGTCTGGAATCAAACCTGGTGCAACTGGAAAAGGCGCTAAAGTTGCTAAAGGAAAAAGTTCCGGAAGCATTGGTGATTTTGCTTTTAATGATCAAGATCCAGCAAAAATGACCGCTTATGATAAATATATGTATGACAACTATTATAGTGTTGGTACAGATGATGATCCATATGCTGGTAGAAAACTGAATCATAAAGTCAAATTGATAAAAAGCACTAAGTTATATCCAGACGAATATTATACAGAAGTTATGGATTCTATGTATTTACCAATAGCTGAATCTTTTAATGGGTTAAGAACAATTGATGTAAATAAATTGAAATTCCGTTATTCTTGGATGGATATTCAAGCTGCAGCAAAAGCTAAAGTAGGTAAAAGAAAAGATTTCATAAAAACGGAACAAGTAAAAGTATATCCTGATACAACAGTATGGATTAAGGATTACTCCTATTCGTATAATGAACCAATGCACAACGATTATTTTTGGCATCAAGCTTACAGTGCCTATCCTGTTGTAGGTGTTAATTGGAATCAGGCAAAAGCTTTTTGTGCTTGGAGAACTTTAAATAAAAATAGCTACATAAAATCTAAAAAGAAAGGGCATGATTTGACCAATAATTTTAGATTACCAACTGAAGCAGAATGGGAATATTCCGCAAGAGGAGGTTTAGAATCTGCTACATATCCTTGGGGTGGACCGTATACCAAAAATGATAGAGGCTGTTTTCTTGCTAACTTTAAACCAATGCGAGGCGATTATGCAGCCGATCAAGCTTTGTATACAGTAGAAGCAAAATCATATGAGCCAAATGGTTATAATCTTTATAACATGGCTGGAAATGTGGCTGAGTGGACGGACTCCTCTTATGATCCAAATGCTTATGAATATGTTTCTTCAATGAATCCTAATAATACAGATACTTCTAATAAACGTAAAGTAGTACGTGGAGGTTCTTGGAAAGATGTTGCTTATTACCTACAAGTAAGTACTAGAACTTTTGAATATGCGGATTCTGCAAGAAGTTTCATTGGTTTTAGAACTGTTCAGGATTATATGGGAACACAGTCAACAGAAAAAATTAAGAAAAAAAAATAACCCCAATTTAATTATATAAATCAAACTAAAAACTTATACATTATGGCATTATTGAGTAAAAAAACCATGAATATGGCCTACGGATTAGGAGCAGCAGTAGTAATTATCGGAGCTCTATTTAAAATAACACACCTTGAATTTCCACCAATTTTTACAGGTAACGCAATGTTAACTGTAGGTTTGATAGTTGAAGCTTTAATTTTTGCGCTTTCGGCATTTGAACCTGTTGATGAGGAAGAAAAATATAAATGGGAAAATGTTTACCCACAATTAATAGATAAGTCTGCTGCGCCAGCAAAAACAACAAAAACTGAAGTTGCTACAGATGCTGAAGGTATGTTGTCTAAAAAATTAGATGCGATGCTTAAAGACGCTAAAATTGATGGAGCTTTGATGGCTAGTTTAGGAACTAGTATCAAAAATTTTGAAGGAGCTGCCAAAAGTATTATGCCAACTGCAGATTCTATTGCGTCAACCAAAAAATATAGCGAAGAACTTACTTTGGCTGCAGCCCAAATGGAATCTTTAAACAGTTTATATAAAATACAATTGCAAAGTGCTTCAAAAAATGCTGAAGTAAATGCTGAAGTTTTAGAAAACAATGTAAAATTAAAAGAGCAAATGCAATCATTAACATCGAATTTGTCTTCATTGAACAATGTTTATGGTGGAATGCTTTCTGCAATGAATAATAAATAATAATTAGTTTTAAACTATATAAAAATTAACTAATTACTAGAAAATATGGCAGGAGGAAAATTAACCCCTAGACAGAAGATGATAAACCTAATGTACTTGGTTTTTATCGCAATGTTAGCATTAAATATGTCCAAAGAAGTGTTGTCTGCTTTTGGAATCTTGAACAAAAAGATTGTCGAGTCAAATACACTTACAGATAGTAGAAATCAATCATCATTTGAGCAATTGTCTCAAAAAGCTCAAGATCAACCAGGGCAATACGGTGATAAAAAAGCAAAAGTAGAAAAGATAAGAGCACTTTCTAAAGAATTTTCAGATTATATAGAAAATTTTAAAGTTGAAGTAACAAAAAAATATCCAAAAGATAAGGAAGGAAATTATCCTTACGAGCAAATGGATAAAGGGGATTTGGTTGACAGATTACTTTTTAGTCAAGAAAAATTATCTCCAAAAGGAAAAGAATTTTTAAGTAAAATTCAAAATTTTCCAACTCAAATCAAGCAAATTGGTGGTAGTTCTATTGCTGAAGTGGAAATGAAGAAAATAGAAAAGCGATTCGAAACCAAACCTATTTTTTCTGAAAAAGCTGGTAAATCTTTGGATTGGATGGAATACAATTACCATGGTTTTCCTTTAATTGCTACAGTTACTAAATTGACGCAATTGCAAGCCGATATTAAAACTACCGAAAGTGACGTTATGACTGGAATGTTTCAATCTGACTTGGTTGCAGCTGCTTCGCTTACTGCTTATCAGCCAATTGTAGTTCCGGACAAAACTGTTTTCTTTCAAGGAGAAGCGGTAACAGGTAAAATTATTTTAGGAAAATTTGACCCTTCATTAAAAGCGAAATCTGTTATTGTAAATGGATCTAGTGTAAAAGCAGAAGCTGGTCAGGCAAAATATTCTTTTGGTGCAGGTGCTATTGGGGAACACCCAATTGCTGGTTCATTTAATTTTGAAGAAAACGGAAAATTGATTCCTTTGCCTATAAAAGGTTCTTATGTTGTTGTTGCAAGACCAAAGTCTGCTACAATTTCTGCTGATAAAATGAATGTGGTATATCGTGGGGTTGTAAACCCAATGACTATTACATTTGCGGGAATATCTGCTGATAAAGTATCGGCTACTGCGCCAGGTTTGTCCCCAGCGGGAACTCCAGGAGCTTTTAGTATGAGACCGGGAACAGGAACAGAAGTTGTGATTAATGTTACAGGAAAACTTCCTGACAACTCAATAGTTAGCGATAAAAGAACTTTTAGAATTAAAGGTATTCCAGGCCCAGCAGGAACAATTAGAGGCGAACAGGGCGTGGTAAAAGGACCAAAATCAAACTTGGAAATTGCTACAATTGGTGCTAAATTGAACGACTTTGATTTTGAAGTTGGTTTAGATGTTGTAGGATTTAATTTGAAAGTTCCAGGATTACCAACTGTTGTGGTTCAAGGAAACAAATTAAATGCACAATGTAAAGCTGTTATTTCTAAAGTAGGAAGAGGTGATCAAGTTACCATTTCTGAAATTAAGACAAAATTGGTAGGAGCTGGTAGTTATTTATTGCCAAGAACTGCACCGGTAATTTTTGAAATACAATAAACAGAATAGAAGTTTGAAATAAATTGCTTGAATAATTTATAATAATACCATGATGAATATAAGAAGTTTTCTAATAGTTATTATTTCCTTTTTAGGAAGTGTGGCTTCTTTTGCGCAGCCTAATTTACTAAATGCAAAGACGCCTAAGCAAATAGGAATTAAGTCTGCAGCGCAACTCATTTCTGATAATGACAAGCCATTAGAATATGGTTATGTTGATGATAGAGATGTTTTGATGGGTAAAACCGTATGGGAAATTATTGATTTAAGCGAAAGAATTAATTTTCCTTTATATTTCCCAATTGATTCAACAAATATTGGGTCTGACAGACGTTCTTTATATGATGTTTTGACAAAAGCAATTCGTAACGGAAAAATAAAAGAAGTGTATTCGGATAGTTATTTCAATACTAAAAAGTCGTATAAAGATATCGCTGCCTCTTTAACTCGTATTGATACAACCGATGCTGGAAAAGAACAAATTAATGCTGGTGGTAAAATATCACCAGAGTATATTTTGAAAAGAGATCTTTCATCACAGGATGTTACTCAGTATAAAATAAAAGGATATTGGTATTTTGACAGTCGTCAGAGTGAATTGAAATACAGATTACTTGGTATTTGTCCGGTAACTCCAGATGTTTATACCTTGAATAGTGATGAAAAAGATTATATCGAATTATTTTGGGTATTTTTCCCAGATGCTAGAGAAGTATTGCACCACGCAAAATCATTTAATGATAAAAACTCATCTATGCCCGTTTCGTTTGACCAAATATTAAATTCGCGCCGATTTAATAGCGTAATTTATCAAGAAGAAAACGTTTATGGAGATAGAAATATTGTGAGTTATATGAAAGATAATGCTCAAAACCAATTGCTTGAGTCGGAAAGAGTAAAAGAAAAGATTCGTAATTTCGAAGAAAATATGTGGAATTATTAATTTCGCAATTCATATAAAATAACTGAGAACTCTTACCTTTGGTAGGAGTTTTTTTTATACCATAATTTAATAATATAATTTATAATGGTCGATTATTTAATAGTTGGTTCAGGATTGGCTGGTATTTCATTTTCCGAGATTGCTTTGCAAAATGGTAAATCTATTTTGGTATTAGATAATAATTCCCAGAATTCTTCCAAGATAGCGGGTGGTTTGTATAATCCTGTAATTTTAAAACGCTTTAGCGAAGTGGGTCAAGCCAAAGAACATTTGGTTGCTATGAACGACTTTTTTGCTATTTTAGAAAAGAAATTGAACGCAAAAGTAGATGTTAAAATGCCAATTATAAGACGATTTTTTTCGATTGAAGAGCAGAATAATTGGTTCATAGCTTCTGATAAACCCAATTTAGCTCCGTTTTTATCCACGACTTTGATTACAAGAAAATACAACGCCATCGACTCTCCTTTTGGATATGGCGAAGTATTGCAAACAGGCTATATAGACACCGCTTTGCTCTTGAATAAATACAAAGATTTCCTTATAGAAAATCAGTTGTTTAGAGAGGAATCTTTCGATTATTCCCTTTTGGAAGAACAAGAAAACGGAAT
>CANBWX010000047.1 GCA_947373225.1 Flavobacteriaceae bacterium
CCGGGCGTGACCAATGGCTTTACGCAACCTATTATTAATCGGATTAATATGCTTTCGACAGGAATTAGAACCGATGTTGGAATAAAAATTTACGGGGCTAGTTTAGACACGATTAATGTGCTTTCGCAAAAAATCAAGAAAGCACTTGATGGTACCCCTGGTGTAAAAGATTTGTATTCGGAGCCCATTACAGGCGGGAAATATATTGATATTGTGGCAAAACGTGAAGTTATTGGACGATACGGTTTGACCATTGATGACATCAATAATGTTGTCGAAGCTTCTATTGGCGGGATGAAACTCACCACGACAATCGAAGGAAGACAGCGTTTTTCGGTAAATGCTCGTTATGCTCAGGAATATAGAAATAGTATAGAAGCACTAAAAAAACTTCAAGTACAAACCATGCAATTTGGACCCATTCCTCTTGAGGCTGTCGCCGATGTAAAAATAAGCGATGGGCCGCCGATGATTAATAGCGAAAATGCGATGCTTCGAGGCAGTGTTTTGTTTAATGTTCGGGATCGTGATTTGGGAAGTACTGTTGAAGATGCGCAGAAAAAACTCAATACCATGTTGACCAAAATGCCAAAAGGATATTATGTGGAATGGAGCGGGCAATGGGAAAACCAAATTCGAGCCAATAAAACATTGCGTCTGATTTTGCCCATTGTTGTCCTGTTGATTTTCCTCATTTTATATTTTACTTACAATTCGATGAAGGAAGCTTTGATTACGATGATAACAGTGCCATTTGCACTAATCGGTGGAGTTTTTATGGTTTATTTCTATGGAATTAACCTATCGGTTGCAGTGGCGGTAGGGTTTATAGCTCTTTTTGGCTTAGCCGTAGAAACGACAATGTTAATCACTATTTATTTGAATGAATCGATGAATAAAATGGTTGAAAAATACGGAAACAGTAGTGAAGTAATCACCGAGGAAATTCTCCGACATTATATTATCGAAGGTTCTGCAAAAAGGCTGCGTCCAAAACTAATGACGGTTTCGGTGGCTTTATTTGGATTAATTCCCATTCTTTGGTCAACGGGAACAGGTGCCGATATTATGATTCCGATTACTGTTCCACTAATTGGCGGAACCTTAACTTCCACAATTTATGTATTATTAATAACGCCAGTTGTTTTTGAAATGGTAAAACTTCGAGAATTAAAAACAAAAGGTAAAATAGATATTATCCATGCTAAACATTAAATATTATATCGCAATAAGTTGTTTGATTTTAAGTAGCCATAATTTGGTTTCACAAACACTTTCGTTGGATTCCGTTTTAGAAAACATAAAAACTAATAATCCACAATTAAAAATGTACGATGCCGAGATGCAAAGTATGGATGAAGAGACAAAAGGAATCAATAACTGGATGCCACCGCAAGTAAGCACTGGTTTTTTTATGACACCTTACAATAGTAAACTGTGGAAAGCCAATGAAATGGGGCCCGGAATGGGGAATTACATGGTGGGAATTACCCAAATGATACCTAATTTTTTGAGTATTAAAAAAGAGGCAAGTTATATGAGCGCCATGAATATGGTAGTTGATGAAAATAAAAAATTTACAATTAATCAATTGAATGCTTTGGCAAAAACGAATTATTATCAATGGTTGGTGCTTAATAAAAAGTTGAAAGTTGCCAATGATAATTTATCGCTTTTGTCTTATATGACTAAAAGCATGGAAATTAGATACCAATATAACATGGATAAATTACCGACTTATTACAAAGCAAAATCGCAATATAGCACCTTGGTGAGTATGGTTATCATGTACCAAAATGAAATTACCCAAAAACGGATTGTGCTAAATACTTTGATGGCAAGAAGTAAAACTACAGCTTTTGAGGTTGATTCGACCTATAAATTTGTTGATTATAATTTCATGAAATCAGATACAGCTTCACTTTCCCATAATAGAAGTGATGTGAGAGCAATTGACAAAACAATAGAGTTAAATCAATTGAAAATAGAGTCCGAAAAAACAAAATTATTGCCGGAATTTGGCATTAAATATGATCACATGTTTGCCTTTGGGCAACAACCACAACAGTTTTCTTTGATGGGAATGGTAAATATTCCTGTGCCATGGTCAACTCGAACTAACAAAGCGAATATTGCCAGTTTCAAAATGAAAAATGAAGGTCTTTTTTGGCAAAAACAAATGATTTTGAACGAAGCGACTGGAATGATTTCAGGTATGGATGCCGAATTAACCACCTTGAAAAAACAATATGAAATTGCAACTAAAAATATCATTCCTGCATTGCGCAAAAATTATGATACCGCAGTTTTAGCTTGGCAGAATAATACAAGTGATTTGTTTGTAGTATTGGATGCTTGGGAAGCTTTGAATATGTCTCAAATTGAAGTACTTGATAAATTACAAGCTATATTAATTACACAAGTAGAAATCGAAAAACAACTAGAAAACAATTGATTATGAATAATTATCTAAAGTATAGTTTAGGAGCAATTGGAATTTTAATAATCGGTTTTTCAACGTATTTTTTTTCGGTAAAATTGGAGAATCATTCGAATATTGCCCATCAAAAGGAAGTTTATACCTGTTCGATGCATCCTGAAATTATTCGTGATAAAGCCGGGAATTGTCCTATTTGTGGAATGACTTTGGTGAAAAAAGTAATCGAAAATCAGCTTGTTGAAGGTAATTCGATTGAGGATTTATTGAAACCAACGGATAATTTTATCGTTGGGAAATACCAAACCACAACTCCAAAAGATACCACATTAAGTACTGAAATAAACTTACCAGGAATTGTGGCTTATGATCCCAATTCGGCCGAAAATGTGGCGGTACGAATAAATGGAAGAATAGAACGAATGTATGTCAATTATAAGTTTCAAAAAGTAAGTAAAGGGCAAAAAATCTTTGATTTGTACAGTCCAGAATTAATGACCGAACAGCAAAATTTTATCTATTTAATTACTAATGATGCGGATAATACTTCGATTATTTCGGCATCAAAACAAAAATTAGAATTATATGGAATGACAGTAACTCAGATTAATTCCTTGATTTTAACCAAAAAAGCTAATCCAATAATTTCAATTTATAGTCCAACTTCGGGAATTATTCAAGGAACGGAAAGTATGACGAATACGGTTAATCCTGCCATGCAAAATACAGCAACAACCGAAAATTTATCGATTAAAGAAGGCGATTATTTGAAGAAAAATCAAACTGTTTTCAAATTATTGAATACCGATAAAGTTTGGGGAATTTTCAATGTGAGTCAGGCTTATAATAGTTTAATAAAAACCAATCAACCGATTCGGATTTCAACTGAATTGGACGAAAATAAATTCATTAACGCCCAAATAAATTTTGTAGAAACGCAACTGAATCCTGCCGATAAAACTAATAGAATTCGAGTTTATTTGAATAATAACACGTTAAAATTACCCATTGGAATTCGATTAAACGGTTTCGTTAAAACAAATTCAACAAAAGGAATTTGGATTCAAAAGCAAGCATTGGTCAGCATTGGAACCAAGAAAATAGTTTTCTTAAAAATGGGAAAAGGATTTAAGGCAACCGCCATTAAAACAGGTATCGAAATCGATGATTTTGTGCAAATTGTTGAAGGTATTTCCGTCCGAGATTCCATTGCCAAAAATGGAAATTATTTAATTGATAGCGAAAGCTTCATTAAAACAAAATAAGATGAAAAATATAAAAAACATCGGTATTTTATTGCTGTTATTTGCGGTATTTATATGCTGCAACACTAAAAAAACTAACCCCCTAGCCCCCGAAGGGGGAACAAAAACAGAACCTGAAAACTCAGCTTCGAATGAAATTAGTTTGAGCAAGCAGCAAATACAATTGGGGAATATAAGCACCCAAACTATTTCCGAAACAAAAAGCAGTTTAGATCAAAGCTACACGGGAGTTTTGACTATTGATCAGGAGAAAATAAAAACCGTTTCGTCAAGGGTAATGGGGCGAATTGAAAAATTATATTTCAAAACAGCGGGAGATTATGTGGCTAAAAATGCCCCCGTTTATGTGTTATACAGCGAAGATATTGCAGTAGCCAAACAAGATTATTTATTGGCATATAAACAACTTTCGATGCCGGGTGATTTTGGAAAAAATGCTCAAAACATGTTGGCTTCGGCCAAACAAAAACTCTTGTTTTATGGTTTATCTAATGCTCAAATTGAAAGTATAAAATCAGTGGCAGCAGTTTCTCCATATACTACTTTTTACAGTCCTTTTAGTGGCACTATTTCGGAAGTTTTGGTTATCGAAGGCAGTTATGTCATGGAAGGTTCGGCTGTAATTAAATTAGCCAATTTGAATAGTCTTTGGCTTGAAACACAAGTAAATGTAAACTATTCGAAAACCATTTCCATTGGGCAAAATTCAAAAGTTTCTTTTGCTGATTATCCTGATAAAACCATAAATGCACGAATTTCATTCATTAATCCAGAAATCAATCCCGACACAAGATTACTTTTAATTCGGATGGAAATACCCAATCCAAACTTGCTTTTGAAACCCGGAATGCAAGCTATTGCACAATTATCGCAAGCCAATCAAAAAGGATTATTTATCCCCACAGATGCCGTAATTTGGGAACAAAACGCTTCTTATATTTGGGTAGAAAAAAGACCAGGTGTTTTTGAAAATTTGATGGTCGAAACTGGTGTTGAAACCAATGGAATGATCGAAATTAAATCAGCTATTAATCCTGCGAAAAAAGTCGTAATAACGGGTGCTTACGCCATTAATAGTGAATATATATTCCAAAAAGGAAGCGATCCAATGGCAGGAATGAAGATGTAGAGAAAAATGACTTTGAAAGTTCGAAAACTATGAGAATCATTTTTATTCCTCCAATAACTGCTCTGTTTTTGTCAAGAAATCTTCGACAGATTCATTGATATCAATATCCATTCGATCCGCAAGAACGGTAAGCCACCAAATACATTCGCCCAATTTATGTTTAAGTTCGGCATCTGTATTTGGTTTTAGCCAAGTACCTTGTTGTGACATGGTGTAACGACCAACTAACCCCGCATCGGTAAGGAAAGCCAAAGCATCTTTTTCGACAGTCCACTCTCTACCATGGTGTTTTATTTCTAATTGATGGTATTGTTTTCTAATTTTTAGTGCTCTTTCTTTAATTTCTTTCAAATCTAAATTCTTCATTTGTTGTTTATTTATACGTATTGATTAAAATTATACAATTTGAATTTACTTCTTTTTTAATTTACTTCGTTATTCAGTACTTTTTCATACGCTCTTCTTGAACTTCCTCTAAAGTAAACCTCGCCGCAGTATGTAAATCCAGATTTTTCGAAAATTTTCATCATGGCAAAATTGTCATAATTGGTGTCTGCTTTTAAACTAAAAACGGTGTTAATTCGAGCGAAATCTTCAATATATTGAATCATTATTTGAGACAAACCTTTTCCTAAATACTTTTCTGAAATAGCCACTCGGTGAAAAACAACAAAATCATCATTCGTTAACCATTTTCCTTCTATTTCGGCGTATGCCGGTTCGTCATTTATTAATATGGCACAGTAACCTATAATAATATCTCCTTCGGTCAAAACAAATCCTTCTCCTTGTTCTATGTCTTTTTGAATGATTTCTGGATTCGGATAACCGTCTTGCCATTGATTACTTCCGTCTTTTTTCCTGCGCAAAATTGCTTGTTGCAAAATCACCCCTATTTCATGAATATCCGAAATTTTCGCTTTTCTAAAATGATAATTCATATTTGTGTTTTGATTAAATTTTAGATTGTTGTCGTGCTATATTCCTTTTTTAAGCCAATACTTTTCAATAATAAGAACAATTGAAAATCCTGCAATATAAGTTAATATATCAATCCAAGAGAATGAAGTTCCGATAACTGTTCGAGCAATTTTTGACTTGCTTAAACCTAGCTTGTCCACAATATTTAAATATTGTAGCAATTCTATAGAGAAAGAGAAAATCAGTACAAATATTGCAACTTTCAAAACAGACAATTTAAGAAAAGATTTTAAAAAGCAATACATTAAAATAACTACCCAAACATCTCCAAGATAAGGTCTGACAAAACTGTCATGAACAAAAAGTGCAATTCCAATTTAAACTAAAAATAGTAAAATTGCAAATCCAAAATAGTATCTGTTAAATGTTAGCATAATATGGGTTTTGGAGGTGTTTTGTTTGGACTGCAAATTTGAGTTGTAATAGATTTTTTGATATTACTAATGTAAGTATTATAATATCTATAGATATAATCTCAAAGCAAATTTATTTTTAAGACTATTTAAGATGAAACTTCCTCAAATCCCTTCAACATCCCCCAATAGAATTCCGTAAATTTGTAACTCATACAACAAAAATGACACACACCTATACAATCACAGGAATGACCTGTAACGGCTGCCGTACCAAGGTCGAAAAAGCCTTGAATGACATCGATGGAGTAGAAGCTACGGTTTCTCTAGATCCGCCAATTGCTACCATTATAACCGAAAAAAAATTCCCGATTTTTAAATTCCAAAAAGCATTATATGCTGCAGGAAATTATATTATTAGCGAAAGCGATGTTGCATCTGAGAATTCCATTTACAGCACGCCAATTCCAAGCGATATGAATGCTGTTGCTTTGCCCATGAGTGCTTCGGGAAAATATTATTGTCCCATGTTTTGCGAAGGTGAAAAAGTTTATGATTCCCAAGTGGGTTGTCCGGTTTGCGGAATGGATTTGGTGAAAGCTCCTGATTTAAATGCCAATAAAGCCGCTTATACTTGTCCCATGCATCCCGAAATTGTTCAGGATGCGCCCGGCGATTGTCCTATTTGTGGAATGGATTTGGTTCCAACGAAACTAGTTGATGAAGAGGAAAACTCCGCTTATACCGACTTGTTACTAAAAATGAAAATTGCAATTGCATTTTCGTTTCCAGTTTTCGTAATCTCCATGACGGCCATGTTTCCTAACAATCCGTTGATGCAAATTATGGATGCTCAAAAATGGAATTGGGTGCAATTTATCTTGACGCTTCCCGTAGTTTTTTATGCTGGCTGGATGTTTTTTGTACGTGCTTGGAGATCCATTATCACTTGGAATCTCAATATGTTTACGCTGATAGGAATAGGAACTGGAATCGCTTTTTTGTTTAGTATTGCGGGCTTATTATTTCCGGATTATTTCCCTGCCGAATTCAAACATCACGGTTCAGTAGCGCTTTATTTTGAAGCTACCGCGGTGATATTGACTTTGGTTTTATTGGGACAATTAATGGAAGCCAAAGCCCACGGACAAACCAATGCAGCCATAAAAGAACTCTTGAAACTCGCACCAACAGAAGCGACTTTGGTCGTTGATGGAGTAGATAAATTAATTTCGATTCACGACATCAAAAAAGGAGATTTATTGCGGGTGAAACCTGGAGAAAAAATCCCTGTTGACGGCAAAATCACTTCCGGAGAAAGTTCCATAGACGAAGCAATGATTTCGGGAGAACCTATTCCTGTTGATAAAACCGTTGGCGATGCCGTGATTGCAGGAACAATCAATGGCAATAAGTCGTTTGTTATGATTGCCGAAAAAGTAGGGTCAGAAACTTTGCTTTCTCAAATTGTGCAAATGGTCAATGATGCCAGTCGTTCGAGAGCGCCAATTCAGAAATTAGTCGATAGTATTGCCAAGTATTTTGTGCCAATTGTGGTCATAATTTCAGCAGTAACATTTATAGTTTGGTCAAAATTCGGTCCTGAACCAGCCGTTGTTTATGGATTTATCAATGCCATTGCGGTATTAATTATTGCTTGTCCATGCGCTTTGGGATTGGCCACGCCCATGTCGGTTATGGTTGGAGTAGGTAAGGGCGCACAATCGGGAGTTTTGATAAAAAACGCCGAAGCTTTAGAAAACATGAACAAAGTAAATGTGCTGATAACGGATAAAACAGGAACAATTACAGAAGGTAAACCTTCGGTGGAAAGATTATTTTCTTTGGATAATGATACCGAAAATTTGTTGCATAATATCGCTTCCTTAAATCAATATAGCGAGCATCCTTTGGCGGAAGCCGTGGTGAAATATGCCAAATCAAAAAACATCGCTTTGGTAGAAGTGAAGGATTTCGAAGCCATTTCTGGTAAAGGAGTGATTGGAACTGTAGCCAATAAAAAAGTGGCTTTGGGAAATAAAAAACTGATGGAGCAAGTAGGAGCAAGTGTTTCCGAAGATTTGGAAAACAAAATTAGCACCGAACAAAAACTAGGAAAAACAGTGTCGCATATTTCCGTTGACGGAATTGCAGTTGGTTTTGTGTCGATTTCCGATGCAATAAAATCGACAAGCGCAACGGCAATCCAAGAATTAATGCGTCAAGGAATTGAAGTAATTATGCTCACGGGTGACAATGAAAATACAGCAAAAGCTGTCGCTAACGAATTACATTTGACTAGTTTTATTGCCAATTGTTTACCCGAAGATAAACTCAAAGAAATAAAACGCTTACAAGCCGAAGGTAAAATTGTAGCAATGGCAGGCGACGGAATCAATGATGCACCAGCTTTGGCGCAAGCCGACATAGGAATAGCAATGGGAACCGGAACCGATGTAGCAATAGAAAGTGCTAAAATAACTTTGGTAAAAGGCGATTTGCAAGGAATCGTAAAAGCCAAAAACTTAAGCCATGCTGTGATGCGAAACATCAAACAGAACTTATTTTTTGCATTTATTTACAATGTTTTTGGAATTTCGGTTGCGGCAGGAGTTTTATATCCAGTTTTCGGAATATTATTGTCGCCAATGATTGCTGCAGCTGCAATGAGTTTTAGCTCTGTTTCGGTGATAATGAATTCGTTGCGACTGAGGAATTTTAAAATGTAGTAACATCTTTAATTTAAGATACAAACAGTTTTTATTTTTCATTTCGACGAAGGAGAAATCAAATAGCGAGAGTGACTAATGTGATTTCTACTTCGTCGAAATGATAAAACTACAGTTATCCAATTGCTTTTTTTGTTCTTTTAAGTCTTCGATAATGGGTTTGGCGAAGGTTTTTATCGCCAGAAATAATACTGATATTCCCATCAATTTCTAACATTGCCAGCTTTACTCCTGAAAAATGTTCGACACCATGTTCGCGCATTGCTTCCTCTAATTCTCCGGAAGTAATGCTTAATTTGCTCAGTTTTTCGAAATCTAAGATGCCGTCATGGATTAAAATTTCTGGTTTTTCTTGCATGAAATCATTAAATCGTTGAGATTTATACATCAATTTTTTTAAAGCATAATTGATGATAAAAAGGATAACCGCAGCCGATATTCCACCTAAAAGACTGGTGTCATTACCCACCATTGCGTTCTGAACGGAGTTGCTTATTAACAAAATCAAAATCACATCGGAAGTGTTCAATTGCGATAATTCTTTCTTGCCGAAAATTCGCAAAGCGATTAGCATAAAAAGATAAACGGAAGCGCTTCGGAATATGATGTCTAAATAGGAATTCATTTGTATTGATTAAAGTTTAGGTTTTAAAGGTAGCTAAAATACTAAATTTAGGGTATTATTTCAATTTAAAATTCTTTTCAATTGCGATAATCATTTCGCCTGCAATGTCTTTATTTGTTGCGCCTTCAATACCTTCAAGTCCAGGGGAAGAATTTACTTCGAGTAATAATGGTCCTTTTGAGGAACGAATAATATCAACACCAGCCACTCTCAAATCCATTGCTTTAGCTGCACGAATGGCTATTTTCTTCTCTTCGGAAGTGGGTTTTATAATCGAAGCTGTTCCACCAAGGTGAATATTAGCTCGAAATTCGCCCGCCATAGCTTCACGCTGAATAGTAGCAACCACTTTTCCGTCAACTACAAATAGACGCAAATCTTTCCCGTCGGCTTCTTTGATGAATTCTTGCACTAAAATATTGGCATTCAAACTTTTGAAAGCATTGATAACGCTTTCGGCAGCTTTTTTTGTTTCGGCTAGAACAACTCCTTTTCCTTGTGTTCCTTCGAGCAATTTCACTATTAACGGCGGTCCGCCAACCATTTTTATCAAATCATTAGTATCCAAAGGTGAATTTGCAAAACCAGTTGTTGGAATATCAATTCCGCTTTGCAAAAGCAATTGCAAGGAGAATAATTTATCACGAGATTGGGTGATTGCTGCTGCCGAATTGAGGCAATAAACATTTAAAGCTTCAAATTGTCGGGTCAAAGCACAACCATAAAAGGTAATACTTGGACGAATTCTTGGAATAATAGCATCAAATTTATTCAATATTATTCCACCACGATAATGAATTTCGGGCGTTTTTGCATCTAGTTTCATATAGCATTCTTTGATGTTCAAAAAGTGCATTTCGTGACCACGCATTTCACCGGCTTCCATAATTCGTTTGTTGCTATATAATTCGGGATTACTGGCCAAAAGACCGATGCGCAAACCAGAACTCGCTTTCTCGGAATTCTTATAAACTTCTTTTAAACTATCGGCTGTAGGTTGCCCCAAAAGATATTTTTGTTCTGGATCAACCAAAACCCTTCCGCTCATGGCTTCGCGACCCAAAAGCATTCGGAACCCCATTGAATCTCGATTGGTCAAAGTCATTTCGATAAGCCATTTTGAATTGCCTATATCCAATGAAGTTTGAATTACATAGCGATGTTCTCTAAAACCACTCGAACTTTTTACGACTCTTTTATCCACCAAAGGCGCCTCACAATGAATGATTGTTTTGACATTATTTTGAATGGGATTGATGTCGAATTTCACCCAATTTTGTTCGTCTTTTATAAATGGTGCAATGTTTATGGCGTGCAAAGCCGAAGTTTTGGCGCCTGAATCGACACGCGCTTTGATCGTTGGTATTCCTAATTCGGGAAAAGAACACCATTCTTCGCAACCAAGGATAATTTTATTTTGTAACATAAAGGAGTTTATCAAGTATTAAATCTGGTGTAAATGTAAAATGAAATTCAGGATTTTGAATATTAAATTATGGTTAAATATTCAGTCAAAGTAAAACAAAAAAAAACCTACTAATTAGTAGGTTCTTCTGCTTTGTGAACATTTACGATTAGTTCTTGTGATGTATCGTTTAAATCCATAAAAATCTCATCTCCTGAAGAGATTTTTGAAGTTATAATTTCTTCGGCAAGCGCATCTTCTACATATTTTTGAATCGCTCTTTTTAGCGGTCTTGCGCCAAATTGTCTATCGAAACCTTTCTCTGCGATGAACGCTTTTGCTTTATCAGAAAGTGTTAATTGGTAACCCAATTCTTTGATACGATCGTATAATTTTTTTAATTCAATTTCTATAATCAAATCAATATCGTGTTTTTCTAAGGTATTGAATACAATTACATCATCAATTCTGTTTAAAAATTCAGGTGCAAAAGTTTTCTTTAAAGCGCTTTCGATAATACTTTTAGAATTATCATCTGCTTGAGCAATTTTAGCAGCTGTACCAAAACCAACACCTTGTCCAAAATCTTTCAATTGTCTAGCACCAACATTTGAGGTCATAATTATAATCGTATTCTTGAAATCGATTTTTCGACCTAAACTATCAGTCAAAAAACCATCATCTAATACTTGAAGCAACATATTGAAAACATCAGGATGTGCTTTTTCAATTTCGTCAAGAAGCAGAACAGAATAAGGTTTGCGACGAATTTTTTCGGTTAATTGTCCGCCTTCTTCATAGCCAACATATCCCGGAGGCGCTCCAACTAATCTCGAAATAGCAAATTTTTCCATGTATTCGCTCATATCAATTCGTATCAAAGCATCTTCAGAATCGAATAATTCTTTAGCTAAAACTTTGGCCAATTGGGTTTTACCAACACCAGTTTGTCCTAAGAAAATAAAAGAACCAATTGGTCGATTTGGATCTTTCAATCCAGCACGATTTCTTTGAATTGCTTTAGAGATTTTCATAACAGCTTCTTTCTGACCAATCACTTTTCCCTCAATAAGTTCACCTAATTTGGCTAATTTATTACTTTCGGTTTGCGCAATACGATTTACAGGAATTCCTGTCATCATCGAAACCACATCGGCAACATTATCTTCGGTAACTTGAATTCGGTTGTTTTTCGAATCTTCTTCCCATTGTTCTTGGGCTATAGCCAAATCTTTTTCGATGCGTTTTTCGTCATCACGAAGTTTTGCTGCTTCTTCATATTTTTGTTTTTTGACAACGGCATTTTTCAATTCGCGAACATCTTCCAATTGTTTTTCTAGTTCCAAAATTTGTTTTGGAACATCAATATTTATAATGTGAACTCGAGAACCTGCTTCGTCCAAAGCATCGATGGCTTTGTCCGGCAAGAATCTTTCCGACATATATCTATCGGTCAATTTTGCGCAAGCTTCAATCGCTTCCGGAGTATAGGTCACGTTATGGTGATCTTCATATTTATCTTTGATATTATTCAAGATGGTAATCGTTTCCTCTACCGAAGTTGGTTCGATAATTACTTTTTGAAAACGTCTTTCTAGTGCGCCATCTTTCTCAATATATTGACGGTATTCGTCAAGAGTTGTTGCTCCAATACATTGAATTTCGCCTCTTGCCAAAGCTGGTTTAAACATATTTGAAGCATCTAGCGAACCAGTTGCTCCACCGGCACCAACAATAGTGTGGATTTCGTCAATAAAAAGAATAATATCATCGTTTTTTTCGAGTTCATTCATCACGGCTTTCATACGCTCTTCGAATTGTCCACGGTATTTTGTTCCCGCAACTAGGCTCGCTAAATCAAGTGTTACTACACGTTTATTGAATAAAATTCGAGACACTTTCTTTTGTATAATTCGCAAGGCCAAGCCTTCGGCAATAGCTGATTTTCCTACTCCGGGTTCTCCTATAAGAAGTGGATTGTTCTTTTTTCGACGGCTTAAAATTTGGGAAACGCGTTCAATTTCTTTTTCACGTCCCACAACAGGATCTAGTTTTCCGTCTTCGGCCATTTCTGTTAAATCTCTCCCAAAATTGTCCAAAACTGGTGTTTTCGATTTTTTGTTCGATTTATTGGCTGGATTATTAAAAGTTCCTTCTTTTAAACTGTCATCTTGTCCTGAATCCTCGTTATAAGCATCATTTTTGGGCAAGTTTTCTAAGAAATCTTCGTCGCTTGGTGTCATATTTAGATATTGTTCTTTAGCTGTGTCGTAATCAATTTTCATCTTATTTAACAACTTGGTTGTTGGGTCATTTTCGTTTCTTAGGATGCACAATAATAAATGTGCAGTGCTAATAGAAGTGCTATGAAATACTTTTGCTTCCAGAAAAGTGGTTTTCAATGCGCGTTCTGCTTGGCGTGTAAGGTGTAGATTCTTCTTTTCGTTATTCGTTTCTATAGTGGTGCTAGCGGGGCTTAAAACCTCTACTTTTCTTCGTAAATGGTCTAAATCTACAGACAGGTTATTCAGAATATTGATGGCTTTACCATTTCCATCTCTTAAAATACCGAGCATTAAGTGCTCAGTACCAATGAAGTCGTGACCTAATCGCAATGCTTCTTCTTTGCTGTAAGTAATAACGTCTTTTACTCTTGGGGAAAAATTGTCATCCATAATTTATTGTTGTATTGTAAAGTAAATTTAATCAATTTCTGATTCAAAAACAAAAATCGTTCCCAATAAGAAGTTGTGTCAGCTAATTGACAAAAAAAGAATGAAAAAAACGTTAAATGTTACTTAATTTATTAACTAATAAATAACAGAATTTTGTTAATAAATCATTGAAATTAGAAGTTGAAAAGAGGTTGTAAAAATTCAAAAAGATGTATATTAGCACGTTTTGAAACTAAAATAAAATTTTTAAATATTACAACTTATGTCTGAAGGAGAAAAGTTAATTCCTATTAACATTGAAGATGAAATGAAATCAGCTTACATCGATTATTCGATGTCGGTAATTGTATCAAGAGCACTTCCTGATGTTAGAGACGGCTTGAAACCAGTACATCGAAGAGTACTTTACGGAATGTACGATCTAGGAGTAACTTCAAAATCTGCCCATAAAAAATCTGCAAGAATAGTCGGAGAAGTTTTAGGAAAGTATCACCCCCACGGAGATACTTCAGTTTATGATGCCATGGTTCGTATGGCTCAAGAATGGAGTTTACGCTATTTATTAGTTGACGGTCAAGGTAACTTTGGTTCTGTTGATGGTGATAGTCCAGCTGCAATGCGTTATACAGAAGCTAGAATGCGCAAAATTTCGGAAGAAATTATGGCTGATATCGAAAAAGAAACGGTTGACTTTCAATTGAACTTTGATGATACTTTGTATGAGCCAAAAGTGATGCCAACTCGTGTCCCTACCTTATTAATAAATGGTGCAACTGGTATTGCTGTAGGTATGGCTACTAATATGCCACCACACAATCTTACCGAAGTTATCAATGGGACATTAGCTTATATTGATAATAACGAAATTGAAATAGATGAATTGATGACTCATATTAAAGCACCGGATTTTCCAACTGGTGGTACTATATATGGTTATGAAGGAGTTCGTGAAGCTTTTAAAACCGGTAGAGGACGTATTGTTATTCGTGCCAAAATTGGTTTTGAAGAAGTTGACGGTAGAGAATGTATCATCGTTACCGAAATCCCATACCAAGTCAACAAAGCCGATATGATTAAGCGTACTGCTGATTTGGTTAATGACAAGAAAATCGAAGGAATTGCCAATATTCGTGATGAATCAGATAGAAACGGTATGCGTATCGTTTATATCTTGAAACGTGATGCTACGCCAAACGTGGTGTTGAACACACTTTACAAGTTTACTCAATTACAATCTTCTTTTTCTGTAAATAATATTGCATTGGTAAAAGGTCGTCCGCAAATGTTGAATCTAAAAGATATGATTCATTATTTTGTAGAACACCGTCACGATGTTGTTGTTCGTAGAACACAGTTCGATTTGCGTAAAGCAAGAGAAAGAGCGCATATATTAGAAGGTTTAATTATTGCTTCGGATAATATTGATGAAGTGATTGCATTAATCAAAGCATCTAAAAACACCGAAGAAGCCAGAGAAAAATTAATCGAAAGATTCAAATTATCGGATATTCAATCTCGTGCCATTGTCGAAATGCGTTTGCGTCAATTGACAGGTCTGGAACAAGATAAATTAAGAGCAGAATTTGACGAAATAATGAAAACAATAGAGCATTTACAAGCTTTATTGGACGATATTAATTTGAGAATAGCTTTAATTAAAGAAGAACTTATCGAAATTCGTGATAAATATGGCGATGCACGTCGTTCTTTAATCGAATATTCAGGCGGAGATGTAAGTATTGAGGATTTAATTGCCGATGAAAATGTAGTAATTACAATTTCGCACGCTGGTTATATCAAACGTACTAATTTAACCGAATACAAGACACAAAATAGAGGAGGAGTTGGACAAAAAAGTGCAGGAACAAGAGATCAAGATTTCTTAGAGCATATGTTTGTGGCGACCAATCATCAATATATGATGTTCTTTACTCAAAAAGGAAAATGTTTCTGGATGCGTGTTTATGAAATTCCGGAAGGAAGCAAAACAGCAAAAGGAAGAGCATTACAAAACTTAATCAACATCGAAAGTGATGATAAAGTGAAAGCATTTATTTGTACACAAGACCTTAAAGACAAGGATTACATCAATAGCCATAACCTTATTATGGTGACCAAAAAAGGTCAGGTTAAGAAAACATCTTTAGAGAAATATTCTAAACCTAGAGTAAATGGTGTTGCTGCAATTACTATTAAGGAAGGCGATGAATTGTTAGAAGCAAAATTAACCAATGGTGAAAGTCAAATTATTTTGGCTGTGAAATCGGGTAAATTGGTTCGTTTTGAAGAAACAAAAACACGTCCGATGGGAAGAACTGCTTCGGGAGTTCGTGGAATTACATTAAAAGACGATACCGATGAAGTAATTGGTATGGTTACTGTAAATGACATGAATAGCGAAATCTTGGTTGTTGCCGAAAACGGATACGGAAAACGTTCTAGTCTTGACGAATATAGAATTACCAATCGTGGTGGAAAAGGTGTTAAAACCCTTAATATCACCGAAAAAACGGGTAAATTAATTTCGATAAATGCAGTTACAGATGCAGATGACTTGATGATTATCAACAAATCTGGATTAACAATCAGAATGGCTGTTGAGGATTTACGAGTTATGGGACGCGCTACACAAGGTGTGAAATTAATCAATATCAAAGGAAATGATTCAATTGCCGCCGTAACCAAAGTAATGAAAGATGACGTTGTAGAAGTTGTTGTTGATGAAGATGGAAATGTTATTGAAACGGAAGCTATCGAAAGAGTAAAACCAGTATTGGAAGTTCTTGAAGATGATGGTTCTGCCGATGACGATGACGACGAAGACGATGATTCTGACGAAGACGATTCTGAGGAAGAAAGTGATGATGATTCCGATGATGAAGCTTAATATTATTTAAATAGAAAATCCCAATACTAATTATTAAATTAAAAAACTAGAATGTTATGAAAAGTAAATATGTAATACTAGCGTCAGCATTATTGATATCAGTAGCTACTTTTGCTCAAAAAGATCAAATTAAAGCTGCTGAAAAAGCATTGAAAGGTGGTAATTCGCAAGAAGCGGTAACTATTTTACAAGGAGCTGAATCAGTTATGGCTAATGCAACTGATGCTGAAAAAGCACAATTTTTCTTTGTAAAAGGAAATGCTTTGCTAGACTTAGCAAATAAAAAAGTGGAGACAGGAAAAAATCTTTCTTTAGCAGCTAAATCTTATGAAGATTTATTAGCTGTTGAAAAAACTTCTAAAAGAGATAAGTATTCTTCTCAAGCGACTGCTTCAATTCTTGATATTAAATATAAATTGATAAATAGCGCAGTTGAGGATACTAAAGTTGGTAAACATGCAGATGGAGCTAAAAAATTATATGATGCTTATTTATTAGATAAAAAAGATACAATCAATTTGTATTATTCAGCTTCAACATATGTAAATGCTAAAGATTATGATACAGCACTTAAATTGTATTATGATTTAAAAACTTTGAATTATTCAGGAAAAGGAATCAGTTATTCGGCAACTAATAAGTTGACAGGACAAGAAGATACTTATGGTACTGCAAATGAAAGAGATATGGCTGTGAAAATTGGAACTGCCGAGAAGCCAAAAACAGAAATAATCCCTTCAAAAAGAGGAGAGATTTATAAAAACATTGCTTTAATTTTAGTTCAAAACGGTAAAAAAGACGAAGCTAAAAAGGCAATTTCTGATGCTAGAAAAGCAAATCCAGAAGATACTTCGTTGATTTTGACTGAGGCAAATTTGTATTTAGAAACAAAAGATTATGAGACTTACAAAAAATTGATAGCTGAGGTGTTAGAGAAAAATCCTAATGATGCAGATTTAGTTTTTAATCTTGGAGTGATTAGTGCTAATGCAAAAAATCCGGTTGACGCTGAGAAATACTATAAAAGAGTAATGGAAATTAATCCAAAATACACCAATGCTTACATTAATTTAGCAGCGTTAAAGCTTGAGGATGAAAAAATAATCATTGATGAAATGAATAAATTAACTACTTCAACGAAAGATATGAAGCGTTATGAAGAGTTGAAAACTAAAAGACAAAATTTATTCAGAAGTACAATTCCTTTTCTTCAAAAAGCGGTTGAGCTTGATCCAGCAAATATTGATGTAGCTAAAACACTTTTAAATGTTTATAGCGCATTAGAAATGACAGCCGAGTATAAAGCTTTGAAAGATAAAATTAAAAAATAAGTTATAGTTTTTTAATTTAAACTCCCGTCTTGTTTCAAAATAAGACGGGATTTTTTTTATATAATTTTTTTGATAACTCGAAGTTTGTGTGTATGTTTATTTGTTTCCGGATTATAAATCCCAAGGTGATCAAGCCTGTCAATTCTAACTTTTCCGCTGGCGTGAATAATGTAATTATCCTCCATAATGATGCCAACGTGAATGATGTTTCCATCCTCATTATCAAAAAAGGCCAAATCTCCCGCTTCACTTTCTTCTATAAAACTCAAAGCGTCACCTTGTGTGGCTTGTTGTGAAGCGTCACGAAGTAATTTGTAGCCGTTGAGCTTGTAAACCATTTGTGTAAATCCCGAGCAATCAATCCCAAAAGGATTTTTTCCGCCCCAAAGATAGGGTGCGTTCAAATACATAAATGCTGTATTTAATAGGTTTTCTTTCGGTTTTACTCCGCTAATTTTTGTTCCTTCAAAATTATAATTAGAGGTGTTTATCTCATTATTATTCAAAAACGAGATGGAAGATCCAAGCGGAATTGGTAACAATAAATTATTGGGAGCAGTAATGTATTCCACTAAATCTCCGTTGAGAATAATAGCATCTTTTGATAATTGATTAAAATTTGCCTCAGAAATTACCTGAAATTGTTTAGAATCTACCCAGCCTTCATAATCGTCATATTGCGTTCTGATTTTAGACCACTGTTTTAATGTTTCCAGGATTTCAAAATGCTCTCCAAATAAAACTTGGGAAACAATTTCACTTCTATCGCTTGGTTCAAAGCGAAGAGGGATTATGGCTAGATTACAAATTCCGAACATTTGATACAATTAAAAATTAAAAATTATGACCCGAGAGCTATGCTCGAACTGGCGAAGCAATTAAAAGTCATTGAAGATATCATTGAAAACTAAATTATTACGAGTTAAATTTTTAATTTTTAATTCGTAATTTTTAATTGATTTTAGATTCTTTCAATAACAATTGCCGAAGCTCCACCGCCACCATTGCAAATAGCAGCTGCACCAATTTTGGCATTATTTTGTTCTAAAACATTCAGTAAGGTAACAATAATTCGAACTCCAGAACATCCCAACGGATGTCCTAACGAAACCGCACCACCATTTACATTTACTTTTTCGCTATCTAATTCAAGAATTTTTGCATTGGCTAAGCCAACAACGGCAAAAGCTTCATTAAATTCGAAATAATCTACGTCTTTTACAGATAATCCTGCTTTTTTCAAAGCTTTAGGAATAGCAATTGATGGAGTAGTGGTGAACCATTTTGGCTCTTGAGCCGCATCGGCATAACTACGTAAATAAGCCAATGGTTTCAATCCCAAGGATAATGCTTTTTCTTCGCTCATCAATATTACAGCCGCCGCTCCGTCATTTATTGTTGAAGCATTTGCGGCAGTTACGGTTCCATCTTTTGTAAAAACGGGACTTAAATAAGGAATTCGGTCTAATTTGACATTAGTAAATTCTTCATCTTTAGAAATGATTATTGGATCTCCTTTTCTTTGAGCAACGGCAACAGGAATTATTTCATTATCAAATTTTCCGTTTTCCCAAGCTTTTGCAGAACGTTCATAGGATTGAATTGCGAAGGTATCTTGATCTTCTCGGGTAAAGTTATATTCGGCGGCACATAAGTCCGCACAAACGCCCATAGCGTTGTTGTCGTACGCATCTGTAAGTCCATCTTTCTGCATTCCGTCAACCATTGTGGCTGGACCAAATTTATAGCCATTTCTCAAGTGCATATAATGTGGAATCAAACTCATGTTTTCCATGCCACCAGCAACAACAATTTCGGCATCGCCACAAAGAATGGCTTGTGCGCCGAACATTACTGCTTTCATACCCGAAGCACAAACTTTATTGACCGTGGTACAAGCTACGGAATTTGGTAAACCTGCATATATAGCCGCTTGTCTCGCGGGAGCTTGTCCTACACCAGCCTGAACTACATTTCCCATAAAAACTTCATCAACTAAATTGGGGTCTAATTGTATTTTATCTAACGCCCCTTTTATGGCCACAGCCCCTAATCTTGGTGCTGAAACGGTGGATAATCCTCCCATAAAACTTCCTATAGGCGTTCTGACAGCAGAAACAATAACAATTTTTTTGTTCATGATAAGTTTATGAGTTTGTTTGAGATGCGAATTTAATCATTTTGTCTAAATACTAAATTACAATTTTGATATTATTGCGGACTTAATTTGGTAAATCTTTAATTATCTATTTGAGGATTGTTATTTTTGCTACTAATTAATTCAAATAATAAAATAAAATTTTGTTTTTCGAATAGCTATACATTTGATTGTTAATGTATTTAAATTAACATTAAAAAAACATTTAAAAAAAGGGCTTAATTATTTGTAGAATATAGAATAGAAAGTTACATTTGCAACCGCTTAAAAGGAATATTTGTTCTTAATTGGAGAGTTGCCTGAGTGGCCGAAAGGACATGTTTGCTAAACATGCGTATGGGTAACTGTACCAAGGGTTCGAATCCCTTACTCTCCGCTTTTTTTGCACTTCGGGGTGTAGCGTAGCTCGGTTATCGCGCCTGCTTTGGGAGCAGGAGGCCGCAGGTTCGAATCCTGCCACCCCGACTAATTTTTAAGTTTATCTTATTATTAGTTCACTTAATGATTAATGGAGGCATAGCTCAGCTGGATAGAGCACCTGCCTTCTAAGCAGGCGGTCGAAGGTTCGAATCCTTCTGCCTTCACAAAAACCCTTGTAAACGTACTGTTTATAGGGGTTTTTATTTTTAGGTAACATTTTAGATAGAATTTTTGATTGTTGATAAATATTTTTAATTAAAAAAATCTTCGAAACACTCTATTAAAATATTAACTTTTTTAACTTTTTTAACGTGTTAATTTTTCATAATGTAGTAAAGCTTTAGTAGTAGTATTAAAAACCTCACTGAGATATTTTTGATTTTTATTTATTTTCTTTAAATAATTAATTTTTGTTTTTTGAGAAATAGAATGTTTTTTAGATAGGTAAGCACTCGTAAGTGAATAATTACTTTT
>CANBWX010000048.1 GCA_947373225.1 Flavobacteriaceae bacterium
AAAAAAATGGAAGCGAATTCCTTGCAGAAATCACAATTACTCCTATTACTCAAAATGGCGAAACATTTTTCTGTGGTTTTCTCCAAGATATTTCACAAAGAAAGGAAACTGAGCGTCAACTATTGCAAACAGTAGAATTATTAAAAACATTATTAGCCAATCTACAATCTGGTGTTTTAGTTGAAGATGAAAATCAAAGAATATTGTTTTCAAATCAACTTTTTTGGAACTACAAAAATAAAAAGTTTTCTCCATCAGAAATGGAAGGAATTAAATATTCCGAATCGGTCGAAGAAAATCAATCCCTATATAAAAATTCAGAACGTTTTGCTGAAAGAATTAATAAAATACTAAATGTTAAAAAAGCGGTTACCGCCGAACTAATAGAAACCTCTAATAATCATTTTCTAGAAAGAGATTACGTTCCTATTTTCCTTAACAATGAATATAAAGGGCATCTTTGGAAATATACTGATGTTACACAAAGAATGCAAAATCAGAAACTTTTGAAACAAAGTGAAATCCGAAGTAAACTAATTATGAATGCTTCATTAAATGCAATTGTAACAATTGACATTAATGAAAAAATCACTTTTTGGAACTATCAAGCAACAACAATTTTTGGATGGACTAGAAAAGAAATGTTTGAAAAAAACATGTCAGAAATAATCCTTCCTCAGGAATATTTAGACCAATCTAGCAATGAGATATTACAATATACAAAAATAAGTGATATTCAAAATCTAAAAAAACCAATAGAACTCAAAGCAATAACTAAAAAAGGAAATGAAGTTATAATAGAGCTTAGCGTAATTCCGATAAAAGCGAATGACGAAATATTTTTTTGCGCCTCAATTCAAGATATTTCCGAAAGAAAAGAAGCAGAATACATTCGAAAAATTCAGGAAGAAAAATACCAGAATATTATTGCCAATATGAATCTCGGATTGCTTGAAGTAGATAACACCGAACATATTAAATATGCAAACCAAAGCTTTGCCGCTATGTCTGGCTATGAGGTAAACGAACTTATAGGAAAGAAACCATCCGATTTTTTTGTTTTTGGTAAAAATTTAGATGTCATTAAGTCTAAAACAGATAGTAGAGAACAAGGAAATTCCGATTTATATCAAATTTCCATCAAAAATAAAAGAGGTGAACTAAAATGGTGGGCAATAAGTGGAGCGCCAAATTATGATAACAAAGGAAATTTAATTGGCTCAATAGGAATTCATCTTGACATAACCGAGCAAAAACAATTAGAAATTGACCTAGAAATTGAAAAAGCTAATGCTATAGAATCTTCAAAAGCCAAAGAAGTTTTCTTGGCAAATATGAGTCATGAAATAAGAACACCACTTAATGCCATTATTGGATTTTTAAGAGAATTAGACAAACAAGAGCTAACAGAACTTCAAAAAAAATACATTGATAATAGCACCATAGCCTCTAAACATTTATTAGCTATTATTAATAACATTTTAGACATTTCGAAAATAGAAGCCGGAGAAATGTCTCTTGAAAATGTAGATTTTGTATTTGAAAATTCTATTACAAATGTTTCAAAAGTCCTTCAACCAATATTTGAACAAAAAGGATTAAA
Organism: Flavobacteriaceae bacterium; assembly: GCA_947373225.1. Classification (GTDB taxonomy): domain Bacteria; phylum Bacteroidota; class Bacteroidia; order Flavobacteriales; family Flavobacteriaceae; genus Flavobacterium. The sequence continues at coordinate 1,604 of CANBWX010000048.1, forward strand.
ACTTAATGTTAGTATTTCAAATAAAACAGAAAAAGTATTAAAAGGCGATCCCTTAAGACTTCAACAAATTTTATTCAATCTTGTTGGTAATTCTATAAAATTTACCAATATAGGCAGTATCTCAATAGATTGTGAAGTTATAAATACCAATTCTTATTCGCAACAATTAAAAATTTCAGTATCCGATACTGGAATAGGAATGGAAAGCAGTTTTCTTGAGAATATATTCAATAAATTTTCTCAAGAAGACAAAGCCGTTACTCGGAAATATGGAGGTACGGGATTAGGTTTGTCTATTACCAAGGAACTTGTTAAATTAATGAATGGAAGGATTGAAATTGAAAGCAAAAAAAATGTAGGAACAAGCATTCATTTGTATATAGATTTTCAAAAAGGTAATAAAGATAACGTTGAAAATTTAAATACTGAAAATTCTACTATTAAATTAGACAACATTTCTATTCTCTTAGTTGAAGACAATTATTTGAACCGAATGGTAGCTCAAAATTCATTACAATATTATAATTGTAAAGTAACCGAAGCTGAAAATGGATTAGAAGCAATAAAAATATTGAAAAAAAATAAATTTGATATCATTCTTATGGATATTCAAATGCCACAAATGGGAGGTCTCGAAGCTACCGAAATTATTAGAAAAGAACTTAAGCTTACGACTCCTATTATTGCATTTACTGCAAATGCCTTTAAAACAGAAATTGACAAATGTAAAAAAGCAGGCATGGATGATTATGTTACTAAACCATTTGACGAAGATATTTTAATTGAAACAATTGCTAAATATACAGTAAACAAAAACCTCTCTAGACCAGAGTCTTTACAAACCGAGAAACTTTATGATTTATCTTCATTATTCACCTTGAGCAGAGGCAATAGCGAATTTGTAATAAAAATGTCAGCCATTTTTGTAGAACAAACAACTGATATTATCAAAAAAGCAACAACTGCAATTAATCTGAACGACTTTGCTGAAGCAAGCCGATTAATTCATAAAATAAGACCTAGCGTAGAAAGTCTTGGAATAAAATCCATCATAAAAGAATTAAAGCATTTCGAAAAAATAGCAAAAGAAACATCAGATAAAGAACAAATTTTAGCTCTATTTAATACTATCAAAGATATTTTAGAACTAGTGATTGTTCAACTTAATGAAAATGAATTAAACATTTAACGCTTCAAAATCTTTCCTTTTTTTAAAATATTTTCCAAAATATGGAAAAAAAATAAAATATTAAAATACGTAAATACCTGTAAGTAAGTATCATACATTTTTGGCTTGACTTTAGCTTATCCATATCAAAGACATAATTATGGAAAATCAAACTCAATACAAATTTTTTATCATAGAGGATGATATTTTTAGTGCCAATATATATGAACAGTGTCTTGTAGGGATGAATCACAACGATGTCACCTACTATAATAATGGAACAGATTGTTTGAAATATTTGGATCAAAAACCAGATATTATTTTCTTAGATCACAATATGGAAAATACAAATGAATTCGAGGTTTTAAAAAAAATAAAACAATATAACACAAATATTTATGTTGTTATGGTTTCAGGTCAAGAAAACATTAAAACAGGTATCGAAGCACTTAAACATGGTGCCTTTGATTATATCGTTAAAGACCACACAGTATGTGACAAGATGGCAACTGTAATTAATAAAATTATTTTGGTGAAAGCAGAACTTAAAAAATCGAATCCAAACTTTATTCAAAGGGCAAATTAATTTTTTAATTTAAAAAATTTCCTGATTTATAAGTGATTATTTCTTGAGTAAAAAACATAAAAAAAGTTATTAAAAATTACCGATTGTTACAAATTTGCAAAAAGCCTTGAAATCAAATGATTTCAAGGCTTTTTATTATTTACCAAAAAGTAGTGTTTACTTTTTACTTTTTGCTTTATTAATTTCTAAATTTCTGATGTAATTAACCAACTTCCAGCGTTGATCTTCGGTCAATAACTCTTCATAAGTTGCCATGGGCGCTTTACCATGAGTAATTTTCCAGAAAATATTTCCATCAGTTTCATTTACAACTTTTAAAGCAAGAAAATTTGCTGGTTTTCGCTCCAAGCTTAAACCTGCTTCACCGTTTCCTTTTCCTTGCAAACCATGACATAAAACACACATTTGGTTAAAGATTTTCTTCCCATCGGCTGTTGCAGAAGCATTTCCTTTGAATGGGTTCTTTAGATTGTTTGAAGATTCAGGAGCAACCCAATTACTATTTTGAGCAACTATTGTATGACTACCTATAAATAGGAATGTTATTACTATTAATAACGAGCAATTTTTTTTCATAGGATTAAAGTTTAAGTTCATTTTTGTATAGTAAAGTTAGCATAGATTTTCTATAAAAATAGTGATATTTATCACAAATATATCAAATTTTCAAAATATTTAAACATTTCCTTTTTAGTATGAAAGTTTAATAAAAAGTACTCCTTTTTGAATATGTTCTTAATTCTACAAATCAATAATAATTAGGGCAACCAAAACATTTTACTTGCAAATCAAATTGATAAGTTAAAGACAGTTCATAAATCCCTCCCGTTTTTCCAATTTTTGAAGTATTGAAATCATAGGAATAACCAAATTTAAAGTGGTCGTAATGCAAACCACCAAAAGCATTTATCGAGGTTAGATAATGACTATTCAAATCATTTTTTACAGGATTTATTGCTGCTGTAGCTCCAAAAAATAACTTTTTAAAAATAAGTCCCGAGCCAATATCTATTCTATTATATTCGCCTTGTTTCATAAAATTAGCCGTCAGTAAAACCTTGGTATCATTGGGAAAAAATGAGTTATCAAAATAATCGGATATTAAATATTCATAACCTGCATTAGCCGAAAGAAACATTTCTAGCGGCAGGTTTCCATTGACAGCAAATGAAATATTAGGTTTATTTATATGTTTTAAAGATGCACCAAACCAAGCATTTTCGTTATTGAAAAGCATTCCTGCAGAAAAATCAAAAAAGGTCACTTTATCATTCAGCAGTAACGGATCTACACTTGAGGAATTAATGATTCCTTGTCCAATATTGATTTGGTCTTCTAAAAGAATATTTTGAAAACCAAAGGATTTATTTCCAAAACCAATTTCGATAGCGGGCCTAAAAAACCAAGTATCGGATAATTGAACTCGGTAAGCATAATCAAGATTTATTTGTGTAAAATTAAAATTGGTGAAATTTTCTCTATGGTTCAAAACACTAACTCCAACACCACTATTGTAGTTATCTAACCAAGTGTTCATAAAAACAAAATCGGTATCGACCTTGAAATTCAAGTCGGGCCATTGTGTTCGATGTATAACTCCAGCATTTGTAGTTTCTAAAAACCCAGTAAATCCAGGATTCAAAGTTTCGGGAACCATGAAATATTGAGTAAAAATGGGATCTTGCGCCTTTACCGTCAAGGAAAAGCACAAGAAGAATATAAAGGCAACTAATTTTGTTTTCATTTATATCCTTATTTAATTAATACAAAAGGGTTGCTTTCATTTATCACATCTCCATAAAAAGTCATTGCGCTTACTTTATAATAAAAGTTGCCATTTTCGGCATCTTTCCCTTTAATTTTTCCGTCCCAACCTCTTAAAATATCTCCATTTTCAGAATATATTAATTCGCCCCAAGTATCATAAATACTTAAATAAATTGATTTTAAACCTTTGGTTACAGGTCTAAAAGTTTCGTTAATTCCATCACCGTTTGGTGTAAAGGCATTTGGGCTTATCAATTCGTATCCTTTTTCAATTTTTATAGTCATTGTATTGGTGTAAACACAACCAAATGGATATGTGACGGTCTGAATTACAACCTGACTTCCTTCTTTAAGGAAAGTATGAATTGGGTTTGTTTCAGTTGAAACACTACCATCACCAAAATCCCAAGACATACTGATAAAATCTCCTGTGGCGGTGTTCGTAAATTGAATTGGGTCTTTTACAGAGTAAATTCCAAAGGTCGAAAAAGCATAAGAACTTATATTAAACGATGGACTTCCAAGCGTTGGAATATTAACATTAAACGAATAATTAGCAGGACAGCCCAATTTATCGGTAACGTTAAGAATTACTGTTCCGTTCTGATTGGTATTCATCAATTCATTATTAGCTCCACTAACGGTTCCGCTTGACCACGCTAATTGATAAGGAGGCATTCCGCCCGAAACTTGAGCTACAAAAGTCTGTTTTACATATTTAGTCGCACAATCAAAATCAGTTTTGGTGGTAACTCCAGCCACAATTGGTGGTGGTCTATTAATGCTATATTGAGCTTGTTTGGAGCAGCCATTTACATCTGTAACTGAAACCAAATAGTTTCCTGCAGGAATGTTGCTTAAATCCTCGGTTGTTGCACCATTCGACCATGCATAAATAAATGGAGATGTACCTCCAGAAACTTGAAGATTTATAGCGCCACTATTTGTATTAACACAATCAAACGCATTAGTAACAATAGCCGAAAGAGTTAATGCTTGCGGTTCTAAAATAATGAAAGTTCGTGTAATTACACAGGGCTTAGCATCGGTAATTGTTACCGTGTAAGAACCAGGAGCAAGATTATTTCTAGTTGTTCCTGCCAAACTTCCATCGCTCCATTTTAATGTAATTGGTGCAATTCCCCCAACGAAATTTAGATTGATACTTCCGTCATTGGCTCCAAAACAGCTGATGTTTTTGACAACAGGATTTATGGTAAAAATGGGTGGATCTGCTATATTTACATTCAATGTTTTGACACAATTTAAGGCATCAGTAACCGTAATTAAATAGTTTCCAGAAGAAAGATTATTTTGAAAAGTACCGCTTCCTAAATTACTCCATGTTATTTGATAAGGGCTATTTCCGCCCGAAATAGCTATTCGTATAGAACCATTATTTGCTCCATAACAAATAATTGGTGTCGTAGTTGCTGTGATGATAATTTCGGGAGTTTGCGTAATGGTTACCGGTGATAAATTTACCGAACAGCCTAAATTATCGGTGACTTTTAGATTATAAGTTCCAGCTAAAATAGTAACTAAATTTTGAGCAGAACTCGTAAAACCATTTGGCCCCGTCCAAGTATATGTATAAGGTAACGTTCCTCCTGTGATATTCGTATTTATCGCTCCTGTTGAATCTCCAAAACACAAAATATCGGTTTTGTTTACCAAATTTACAGCTAAAACTGGAGGTTCTGTAATTGCAAATGTAGCGCTTTTTAGTGCACAATTATTAACATCCGAAACTGTAACTACATAATTACCAGGACTTAAATTAACTAAATCTTCGGTGGTGGCGTAAGGGTTGCCATTTTTCGTCCAAGCAAAAGTATAATTTGGAGTTCCGCCTGTTATGGTTATTGCAATCGATCCATTGGCATTGCCAAAACAGCTGACATTTTTCGTCACATCTGTTGTTATAACAATCGCTGCAGGTTGTGTAATCGTCACTGTTTGAATTTTCGAACATCCATTTGCATCCGTAACCGTAACATTATAAATTCCTGCTGCCAAACCTGTTGCGGTAGCGGTTGTAACCACCGGAATAGTGTTCCATGAAAAGCTAAGCAATCCATTTCCTCCTATAGCTAATATTGTCGCTGCGCCCGTATTATTTCCAAAACAATCTACATTGGTTTGCGAACTTATTGAAGTCACGATTCCATTTGGCTCCGTTATTGTAACTTGTTTGGTAATAGAACAACTATTTCCATCCAAAATAGTAACAGAATATATTCCTGCTTTTAGGTTTGTCGCCGTACTCGAATTCTGTATTGGAACAGTATTCCAAGAATAAATATAAGACCCAATTCCTCCTGTTGCCACGACAGTTGCCGTTCCTGTGCTATCGCCAGAGCAAAAAACATCGGTTTGAGATGTAGTTGCTGTCATACCTAATGGCTCTGTGATTGTAACCGGACTTGAAGTCGTACACCCTTTTGCATCGGTAACTAATACACTGTAAGTTCCCGCTGCTAATCCAGTGGCTGTGGCCAAAGTTTGAGCCGGAATGGTATTCCAAGAATAAATATAAGGAGCCGTTCCTCCCGAAGCTACTACAGTTGCATTCCCATTATTTCCTCCTGAACAACTCACATTATTCGAACTAGAAATTGACGAAGATAATGCAGCCAATGGTTGCGAAATATTTACGACTTGCACTTTCTGACAACCATTATTATCTGTTACTGTGGCATTATAAGCACCCGCCGTTAATCCTGTGGCTGTGAACAAAGTTTGAACCGGAATAGTATTCCAAGAATAAGAATAGGGAGATGTTCCGCCTGATACTGAAACTGTTGCGCTTCCGCTACTATTTCCAAAACAATTAATATCAGTATGTGTTTCCGAAGTTAGGATTTCAGTAGGCTGTGTTATAGTTACTTGTTCGGTTTTTGAACAACTGCTAGCATCGGCAATTGTAACGGTGTACGTTCCTGCTGGTAATCCTGAAATTGCAGCAGTATTCTGAACTGGAATTGTGTTCCAAGAATAGGTTAATGTTCCTGATCCACCACTTGCCGTAGCCGTCGCAGTACCATTATTCCCTCCAAAACAAGTCAAATTAGTTGAAGTTGCCGATGAAATTATTCCTGTCGCAGATTGTATCGTAACCGATTGATTTTTGGTACAACCATTGGCATCAGTAATAATTACGTTATGAATTCCTGCTGCTAATCCTGTGGCTGTGGCCAAAGTTTGAACCGGACTTGTATTCCATAAATACGAATAAGGTGTTGTTCCGCCTGTTGCCAAAACCGTTGCGCTTCCGTCACTACTTCCAAAACAAGCCACATCAGTTTGCGCACTTATTGAAGAATCTAAAATTGCTGTTGGTTGGGTAATTGTCACTGGCAGTATTTTCGAACAACCTTTACTATCCGTAATGGTAACATTATAATTTCCAGCTATTAATCCTGTGGCTGCGGCCAAATTTTGAACCGGAATTGTATCCCAAGAATACAAATAAGGAGCTGTTCCTCCCGTCACCAAAACGGTAGCACTTCCGTTAGAACCTGCAAAACAACTCACATTTATTTGTGAACTTGTAGCGTCTAAAACTACAGGTTGACTTATTGTTATGGTCTGAGATTCTACACAACTATTAGCATCGGTTACGGTTACGGTATAGCTTCCTGCTATTAATCCCGTAGCTGTAGCTGAAGTTTGAACAGGAAATGTACTCCAAGAATACGTATAAGTACCCGTTCCGCCTGTGACGATGGCGGTTGCAGTTCCATCACTATTTCCAAAACAGCTAACGTCTGTTTTTGTTGCGATAATTGCAATTGCATTAGGTTGCATAATTATTACTTGTTCGGTTTTTGAACAACCATTTACATCTTTAACGGTAACGGTATATGTTCCTGCTGTTAGTCCTGTGGCGGTATCCAAAGTTTGAACCGGATTTGTATTCCAAGAATAGGTTAATACTCCTACTCCTCCACTTGCCGTAACTGTAGCCGAACCATTATTTCCTCCAAAACAAGTTAAATTAGTCTGCGAAGTTATAGCAGTAGTCAATCCCGTTGCAGGTTGAGTAATAGCAAAAGATTCTGTTTTGGTACAACCATTTGCATCAGTAATAACAACACTATAACTCCCTGCTAATAATCCTGTTGCTGTAGCAGTTGTTTGTAGAGGAGTTGTATTCCAAGAATAAGAATAAGGTGCTGTTCCGCCAGTGACCAAAACTGTGACGCTTCCGGTATTGTCGCCAAAACAACTAACATTAGTTTGCGAACTTGTAGCGTCTAAAGCTGCCAATGGCTCCGTTATAATAACTGGCTTTGTAGCTAAACAACCTTTGCCATCCGTAACGGTAACATTATAAATTCCCGCTATTAACCCTGTTGCTGTAGCCGAAGTTTGAACTGGAATTGCATCCCAAGAATATGTATAAGGTGCTGTTCCGCCAGTTGCTAAAGCGGTTGCACTTCCATTAGAACCTCCAAAACAACTCACATTCGTTTGTGCGCTTATTGATAAACTCAAAACTGCGGGTTGAGTTATTTTTATTGTCTTAACTTTTGTACAATTAGTAGCATCTGTAACAGTTACTGTATAATTTCCTGCTATTAATCCCGTGGCTATTGCTGAGTTTTGAGGGGGTATTGTATTCCAAGAATACAAATAGGGAGCGGTTCCTCCAGTGACTGTAATAGTTGCGGTTCCGTCACTATTACCAAAACAACTCACATTTGCTTGCGATGATGTAATTACTATTTGTGAACTTACTGTGATAATTACCGTAAATGGTATTCCAGCGCAACTTCCCGTAGTTGGCGTAACGGTATAAGTTGCGGTCTGATCTGTAGTTGCTGAATTTATTAATGTCCCGCCTATACTCGATTGATTTGTTCCTGACAAACCTCCTGTAATTCCTCCTGTAACTACTGGCGCTCCCCAAGAATAAGTTGTTCCCAAAGGAATTACATTTCCAGCAGTTAAAGCTGATGGTGTTATCAAAAAGGAAGAGCCGCTACAAATAGTGGTTGTTTCATTTTGAATAATAGGTTTTGGATTAATCGTAAATGTATTGCTCGTTGCAGATGTAGTTCCGCATTCATTTGTAACTTCAAGTTTAATCGAATAATTTCCTGACGTTGCATAACTCACCGTGGGAGGTGTAACACTTGTCGAGGTAGATGGAGTTCCGCCATTAAACGTCCATAAATAGTTTAATCCGGTGTTTATTGTTGTAGAACAACTATTCACTAAAACTGACGGAGTAATTAATGTATTTACACAATTTGTAGCCATAGGATTTATAACTACAGTTGGCGGTTGTTTTACAATTACAGTTTGAACTGGAGAAACTACAGGACCACAGGAATTAGTAGTTGTTAATGTAATCGAATATGTTCCTGGTTTTACAAAATTATATGTTGCATCTTGAGTGGTCTGATCAGGAATTGTTATTACACCACTACCGCAGTAACCTGAAGCATAAGAAACTTTCCATAAATAAGTTGGGGGAGAACAGGAACCAACAATATTTGTGTTATTTGTTGCTGTTAGAGTAACTGGAGAACATCCTTCTGTTGTATTAAGGGTAAATACTGGTGTTACTGTTTTCTCTATACAAATTTGTTGCGTTTTAATATTTACTCCACAGTATCCTTCAGCCGAAAGAGTAACGGTATAATTCCCTGGAATTGTATAAGTATGATTTGCATCCTGCGTTGACTGAGTTGGAGAGCCGTCTCCAAAGTCCCATGTATAAATGGCATTTTGCGAACAATCGTTATTAAAACCAGTTATTGTGGTATTAGTAAATAACACATTCGAATTTAAACAAGCAATTGTTGGTGCTACAAAATTAGCTGTTGGCTTTATATAAATAGTAATATTAGATACACTTCCAGTGGTTGTACTACAGGCATTAGTAATTGTCAAAACAGCGGTAGTTTGTTTAGCCGGACACGTTGTTGCTGTATATGTATGCGGAATTGGATAGTTAGCCGAAGCAGATGGATCTATCGTATTATAATAAGTAGAACTTTGTAATTGGCTTTGAGTTAAATGTATAATCGGTGAATTATCACCATAATCTATGTCATAAACTGTTTCAATAGAATTATTCCCCCAAGCTGATATTTTAAAATCAATATTTACAGTTGGAGCACAAAGATTTGATGTACTTCCCGGACTTACTATTCCTCCTGAAGGATTGGTAACGTTTTTTACGACATAAGTTATTGCATTACTACAGCCATTAGTTCCTAAAGCAGAAAGAACCATATTGTATGCCCCTAATTGAGCATAAGTATGTGTAATTGGAAAAACAACACTTGACTCAGAACTACCATCACCCCAAACAATGGAATAGGACGAAATACATGATGATGAAGCTGATGTATTTCCAACAGATATTGTATAAGCAGGAGCTAACGAAGAAGCATTTCTACAATTACTAAATGGAGAAAAAGCACTGTTATTATCTTTAAATGAAATATCTGGTTTTTGCAATATGGCAATGTCATGACTAACTTGAACAGAACTGCATCCACTAGCATCCGTAATTGTCAATTTAACGGGTACGGAACCTACACCACATCCTAAAGAGGTTAATGGGTGAATTGGATTTTGATCTGTAGATGTTGTTCCATCTCCAAAATCCCAAGCATAAGTATAAGGTGCTGTTCCTGCTATAATACTTGAAGTAAATAAAATTGGACTACCCGAACAGGTAGAACTCGTTGCATTTGAATTAAAATCAACTACGGGAACTGGCTCAACGGTAAATACAACTGTTTTTTGACAGCCATTTGAGTTTGTATAGGTAATATTTGTTGTACCAACAGCTATTCCGGAGACAATCCCAGTATTATCAACTGTTGCATACAAAGGATTTGAAGATGTCCAAGATGTAATAGTTCCTGATCCAATTAAACTTGAAGTAGAACCAATGCAGGTATGCAAAGTTCCCGAAATTGTAGGCAAAGTATTTACAGTAACGGTTGCCTTTCCTATTTGGGCTTGAGTTCCTGAAGAGTCCGTAATACTCACTAAAGTATAAATAAAATTTCCAGCCACTCCTGTCGGGACATTAACCGAAACACTGCTCCCCGATGTTGTCTGAACTATTAAATCAGATCCAGCATTTATCTTATATATAAATGTATAAGGAGCTGTTCCTCCTACTCCTGTAAAAGTAATTTGGGGTTGTACAGCGTTTAAACAAACTGAAGTTGTACCACTAATTGTAGCTGTTGGCAAGGCTACAATATTAGCATTGATGCTTTTCCCTCCTTTTTCAATATATAAACTATTACTTTTTGCGTTCAAAACAAAACCTGAATTTATCAAAGTAAAAAGTACTATAATTTTATAAATGCTTCTCATAAATGAATTTTATCAATGTAGGAATGATATTTTATCCAAAAAAAAATTATTTTGATTTTAATTTATAAATAAAAGCTATAAAAAATAGAATTTTTTATAGCAAACACTTTTGGCTATCATAGGGGGTAGTAATAGCTATTTTTTAACAAATATATTTAAAAGAAGTAACCTTTTATCGATATTTTTAAATTCGAGTATTTAATTTTAATTATTTTTTATTTTAAAATTTACAATTAGCTACCAAAATTTCAATCTATTCATTATTTTTTTTTATATTATAAATACAAATTAATGAAAATCAGTTATTTACAATTTTAATTGTAGCGAATATATTTTTATTCATTACTTTTAAAACATTATTATTTTTAAAAATAAATTATAAAAAAAATGAGCTTTTCAATAAAAAAAACTGCAACAGTAAGAAACTATTGCAGTTTTTAATTCATAACTAAATTTCACTTACAAAATATAATCGGTGTTAATAAAATTCGATTCTTTGCTATTTAATAATTGTTGCAAAATTTCATTGTTATACTCATTGTCTTTCGAAGCTACAAAAGTTCTAATAGAGAAAGATCTTAATGCATCATGAATACTCAAAGTTCCCACAGCCGAATCTTTTCTTCCGGTAAACGGAAAAACGTCAGGCCCTCTTTGGCAAGAACTATTCAGGTTTACTCTAGAAACTAAATTGACCAAGGTATCAATAAGTGGTGCGATGGTTTTAATGTCTTGACCAAACAAACTTACTTGTTGCCCATAATTAGACTCCGCCATATCATTCAATGGTTCTTGTATATTTTTGAAAGTAAGAATGGGTACAACTGGTCCAAACTGCTCTTCGTGATACACGCGCATTTCTTTATTTATTGGATACAAAACAGCCGGAAAGATGAAATTATCCGAAAGCTCTCCTCCTTTTGCATTAATTACTTTGGCGCCTTTGTCAGTAGCATCATCAATCAATTCCTGAATATAAACGGGTTTATCTTTTTCTGGTAAAGGTGTTAAAAACACTGACTTCTCCCAAGGATTTCCGTAAACAAGCGCATCCACTTTGGCTGTAAAACGTTTGTTAAACTCCTCAACAATCGATTCGTGAACATACAAAATTTTCAATGCTGTACAACGCTGACCGTTAAACGATAATGATCCTGCAACACATTCTGCAATAGCCAAATCTAAATTAGCATCCGGTAAAATGATGGCTGGATTTTTTGCTTCTAATCCTAGAATTAAACGCAATCTGTTTTTATTCGGATGTAAATCTTGCAAAGCAATCGCCGATTTACTGTTTCCGATTAAAGCCAAAATCGAAACTCTTCCTGATTTCATAATCGGAGAAGCAACTTCACGACCGCGACCGTATAAAATGTTGATTACACCTTTTGGAAAACTACTTCTAAAAGCTTCTAATAAAGGAGAAATTAATAAAACACCATGTTTTGCAGGTTTAAAAATAACAGGATTTCCCATTATTAATGCAGGAATCAACAAAGAAAAAGTTTCGTTCAAAGGATAATTATAAGGTCCAAGGCATAAAACAACGCCTAACGGCCCTCTTCGAACCATGGCATTTATTCCTTGTACTTTGCTAAAACGAGCGCTACGACTGTTTAATTCTTTGTAACTTTCGATAGTATCATAGATATATTCTACCGTTCTATCAAATTCTTTCTCGGAATCGCCCAATGATTTTCCTATTTCCCACATCAAAAGTTTAACCACCTCTGCACGGGTTTCTTTCATTTGAGTCACAAAATTATCCATACATTTGATGCGATCCACCACTTTCATCGTTGGCCATAAACCTTGACCGTTATTATAAGCAGCATCGGCAGCATCTACAGCTTCCATAGATTCTTTTTCGCCCATAAAAGGAATGGTTCCTAATAAAGTTGGCGTATAATTTTCAGTAGAAGAAATAGTCGAATACACTTCTGTAGTTTTCCCTTCCCATTTTTTTAATTCACCATCAACTAGATAAGTGTCTTGAATAAGTATTTTATCAATTTGAAATTCTTGGGGTATTTTATTCATTATAAATGTATTATGTTTAATTAAATTTAAAATAAAAAGAGGCTTTTGCCTCTTCTAGTCTTCTGGTGAAACTACTTCTCCGTCCCATTCAAGAAATCCTCCCAACAAATTGAAGGTATTTTCAAAACCTAAATTATTCATAGCATCACATGCTTTAGCACTTCTCGCTCCTGAACGACAATACACATAATAATTTTTAGTTTTATCCAATGCTTCCAATTTTTCGATAAATTCATGTCCTTCGTAAATGTCCATGTCTATTATTGCATTCGGAATAATTCCTTCGTTGTATTCGTCTTCTGTTCTTACGTCTAAAATCACTGCATTTTTATCCGCAGTAAGTTGAGAAATCCAATCTTCTTGTGTTAAATTCATCGCGTTGTTTTTTGTAAAAATACAAAGTTTTTAACTAACAATCAACTACCGTTTTGTGAATTTAATAGTTTTTAAACAAATCACAAACACTATATTTTACAAAAAATTATAATTTGAAATATTGATTATCAACAATATAATACTATAACCTGTAAAGTTTATATTGCAAATTAATAAAATTAAAAAACAAATACGAATACGATTTCGAGAATTGATTTTTTTTCATAAAATATTTTTAACAAAAAAATAACTAACATTTGTATATACAATTAAAATTATTACTACATTTGTATCAACAAATTACATATATACAAATATGAAGATTGAAGAGGAAATAAAAAGCACAATACCATTAGATAATTCAAAAAAAATTATTCTAAATGTGCTATATACTCAAAATGTGATTAACGATAATTTTAACGAAGTTTTAAAACCTTACGAAATATCTGGTGAGCAATATAATGTTCTTAGAATTTTGAGAGGTCAAAAAGGCAATCCAGCAAATATGTGCGTTATACAAGAACGAATGTTGGCTAGAACAAGCAATACCACTCGATTAGTAGATAAATTGCTTTTGAAAGATTTGGTTACCCGAAAAGTTTGCCCTGAAAACAGAAGAAAAATCGAAGTATTAATTACTCAAAAAGGATTAGAAGTTTTAACCGATTTAGATCCAAAAGTAGTAGCACATGAAAACCACTTCGCAAAAAATTTGAATACCGAAGAATTAGAACAACTGAACCTATTACTAGAAAAATTTAGAAATCAATAACAAACAAAATACAAAAAAAATGAGCAATTTCATTATCAATCAAAATTGGAGATACGCAACTAAGAAATTTGATGCTGCAAAAAAAATCTCAACCGAAGATTTAAACACTTTAAAAGAAGCTATTCGCTTGAGTTCTTCTTCATTTGGATTACAACTTTACAAAGTTATAATTGTTGAAAATCCTGAACTAAGAGCAAAATTATTACCTGCTTCATATGGTCAAACACAAGTTGTAGACGCATCACATTTATTCGTTTTTGCAGCTCAAACAACAGTTGACGATTCTGACGTTGATGGCTACATCAAAAACGTTTCTGAAACAAGAGAAATTCCGGAAGCAGCATTAACTGGTTATGGCGACTACATGAAGGGAGCTATCAAAACAAAATCTGAAGAAGCAAAAAAAATATGGAATTCAAAGCAAACTTATTTAGCATTAGCTAATTTATTGAATGCTGCTGCCGAATTAAAAATTGACATCACTCCAATGGAAGGATTTGATCCTGAACAATACAACGAAATTTTAGGTTTAAACAAACTTAATCTTACTGCCTCTGTTATTGCAACAGTAGGATACCGTCACGAAGAAGATGCTACTCAGCATCATAAAAAAGTTAGAAAATCTAACGAAGAATTATTTATCACACTTTAATTATTAATAACAAACATCTTTAACAAACAAAAATTTAAAAACAATGAAAAATTTAAAAGCAATTGCATTAGCATTAGTAGTAGTTTTATCTACTGTATCAGTATCAGCTCAAACTAAAAAAATTGACGCTGCAAAAAGTTCAATCAACTGGTTGGCAAAAAAAGTAACAGGACAACATAACGGAACCGTAAATCTTAAAGATGGCGCCTTAGTTTTCAAAGGAAAAAAATTAGTTGGTGGAACTTTCACTGCTGATATGACTTCATTAACTTCAACTGATCTTACAGGAGAATGGTTAGGAAAATTGAATGGTCACTTGAAATCAGAAGATTTTTTCAACACTGCAAAATTCTCAACTGCTACTTTAGTTTTCAAAACGGTAACTGCAAAAGGAACTGGTTATACTGTAACAGGAGATTTAACTATCAAAGGAATTACTAAACCAGTTACTTTTGAATTGGCTACAACTGCAAACTCTGCAACTACAAAATTCATGGTTGACAGAACTGCTTATGACATTAAATACGGTTCTAAATCATTCTTCGAAAGCATTGGTGACAAAGCAATTGACAATGAATTTGAATTAACTGTAGCTTTGAAATTCTAATTTCAATCTTAAATAGTTTTCACAACCCCAACAAGCAATTGTTGGGGTTTGTTTTTATAACAAAAACAAAAAAAATAGTGTTTTTTATAGATTCCTTTTGGAAAATCAAATTTCATTTATATATTTGTGAAATGAAAATTACAAAAAACAATACTTGGTGGTGGAACAATTTACGTCAGTCGTCGTGAACAAAGCTCCTATAGTATGAAACTATAAATATAAAAGGCTTGTCATCACGACAGGCCTTTTTTTTGATTAAAAATATTTCGTCATCCATAAATAACACACAAATTGAAACCATTTAAACTACAAACAAACTACAAACAAATTCTTGCCGATACGATTACACCTGTAAGTGTGTATTTCAAAATTCGGGATAAATTTCCGAATAGCTTATTGCTTGAAAGTAGTGATTATCACGGCAACGATAATAGTTTTTCGTATATCTGTTGCAACCCGATTGCATCGATAAAAATAGAAAACGAAACCATTTATAAAACCTATCCTGACGGAAGTTCAGAAACTATTGCTGTTGACGAAAACACCGATATTCCGCAAGTAATTCAAGAATTTTCGGGTCTGTTTAAATCCGATAAAACCGATTTCAAATTCATCAATAACGGATTATTTGGTTACATTTCGTACGATGCTGTTCGTTATTTTGAAAAAGTTACTATTGCAAAAAAAGAAAATAGCAACACTATTCCGGATGTGTATTATGCAGTTTACCAAAATATAATTGCCATCAACCATTTCAAAAACGAAGCTTATATTTTCTGTCATAGTTTGGATGGAAAAAATAACATTTCGGAAATTGAACAGTTGTTGCAATCCCGAGATATTGCTTCTTATAAATTTTCGAAAGAAGGCGAAGGTTTCTCCAACTTAACCGATGAGGAATTCAAGCATAATGTGGCTTTGGCCAAAAAGCATTGTTATCGTGGCGACGTGTTTCAATTGGTTTTATCCAGAAGATTTACCCAAGGTTTCAAAGGCGATGAATTCAATGTGTATAGAGCTTTGCGAAGCATCAATCCTTCGCCTTATTTATTCTTTTTTGATTATGGCGATTTCAAAATATTTGGTTCTTCACCAGAAGCTCAAATTATTGTAAAAAACCGTAAAGCCGAAATACACCCCATAGCAGGAACTTTCAGAAGAACTGGCGATGACGAAAAAGATGCTGTACTTGCCAAAAATTTATCCGAAGACAAAAAGGAAAATAGTGAACATGTCATGTTGGTCGATTTAGCTCGAAATGATTTAAGCCGACACGGACACGGTGTGAAGGTAGAAAGATACAGAGAAGTGCAGTTTTTCTCCCACGTGATTCATTTGGTTTCGAAAGTAACAGGCCTTTTACACGAAAAAGCAACAACAATGCAAGTCGTTGCCGATACTTTTCCAGCAGGAACATTGAGCGGAGCACCAAAACACAGAGCCATGCAATTGATAGAAGATTACGAAAAAACTAATCGTAATTTCTACGGTGGCGCCATAGGTTTCATGGATTTCGAAGGAAATTTTAATCACGCAATTATGATTCGAACGTTCTTGAGCAAAAATCATCAATTACATTCTCAAGCTGGAGCCGGAATTGTAGCCGATTCGAACGAAGAAAGCGAAATGCAGGAAGTTTACAATAAATTATTGGCGTTGAATAAAGCGCTGGATTTAGCCGAAACGATAGCCCCCTAACCCCCGAAGGGGGAAATTATAGAATAGCAATTTTTAAATAAAATAAAAATATAAAAAATGAATAACAATATATCTATTCCAACAACTCCCCCTTCGGGGGTGAGGGGGGCTATTTTAGTTATAGACAATTACGATAGTTTCACTTATAATTTAGTGCATTATCTCGAAGATTTAAATTGTGAAGTAACCGTTTATAGAAACGACGAATTCGATATTGATGAAATTGCACATTTCGATAAAATATTACTTTCTCCAGGACCTGGAGTTCCGGATGAAGCGGGTTTATTGAAAGCTGTAATCGCTAAATATGCGCCTACAAAAAGTATCCTTGGCGTTTGCCTTGGTCAACAAGCCATTGGAGAAGTTTTTGGCGGAACACTTTCTAATTTAGACAAAGTCTATCACGGTGTTGCCACAATGGTAAAAACATCGGTAGATGATGAGCTTTTATTCGAAGGTTTAGGAAATGAATTCGAAGTGGGACGCTACCATTCTTGGGTTGTCGATGCCGATTTACCAGATGTTCTCGAAGCTACTTCTTTCGACGAAAACGGACAAGTAATGTCTTTGCGACACAAAACGTTCGATGTTCGTGGCGTACAATTTCATCCCGAAAGTGTTTTGACACCAAACGGAAAAAAGATTTTGGAGAATTGGTTGAAAGCATAATATTGAGTTTTTAGAACTTAGTCCTTGTTTATAAATAAACAACAATCTAGCAACAAAGTAAAAGTTAAAAAATGACAGCTAAAGAAATTATTATTGCATTAATGATTCATCTAATAATTCCTATTTTAGGACTTTTTTATTTCTTACGACTGAAAAATCAGATGAAAAACGAAAACATAGAGAATCCACCGGTAAAAGAATTATTTCTAATTTTTGCAACATATGGAGGGCTTTTACTTGTTTTATTAACAACATTATTATGGAAATGGTCAGGATTAGCTTCACTCGGAATATTTTATTTAATTTTTGGAGCACCAATAGTTATGGGAATAATTTCAAATAAATACAAACACTCAAGAATGATTTCAAAGTATCATAACTGCGTATTTATTACTGGAATATCATATTTTGCAATTGCACCAATAACATTTTTTATCTTATTTTTAGTGAGTAAAAACTAATCTTTAAAAATCTATAACGAAGCTAATTTTAACAACAATTTTTATTTCCTTGCGATAAATAAATGAAAACATTCAAAATCCATATTGTATTTTCTTGCTTTTTTATTTTTAGCTTCCTTTCTTGTAACCAAAAAAAGGAGCAAAAAGTAGAAACAATCGCTATTGACCAAGCTGAAATAAAATTGGATTTATTGGATTTACAGAAAAAAAACAAACTCGGAAAAGATACGGTGGTAACCATCGCAAATGATCCCGTTTATCATAAAGCAAAGAAATACAAAGCCGTAAGTGCATCTGTTCTTATCAAAAATGAAATTGATTTAACGAAAATTGATCCCAAAAACACGAAAATTGTGTTCGAATGTATTGATGGTTACAAACCGGAAATGCCGTTAAATTTATTTTTAAACACAAAACCGTATTTGGCATTTGAAGATGTTGACGCGCCAAAAGGGGCTAAATGGGAACCGATTATCAAGAACGGAAACGAAATGAACGCAGCACCGTTTTATATCGTTTATCCTTCTGTTTCAGAGAAAGACACGCAATATAAATGGCCTTATAATTTGGTGAAAATCTACTTAAAACCACTGAATGAATCAACAATAGAATTATATCCTCTAAAAAACAAAAAATTGGAAGTGGGTTATACTTTATTCAAAAATCAGTGCATCACTTGCCATTCGATAAACGGAATTGGAGGAACAATGGGACCCGAATTAAATGCTCCGAAAAGTGTCACCGAATATTGGAAAGAAAATGAACTCGTTGATTATATCGTGAATCCGGCTTCTTTTAGAAATAAAGTCAAAATGCCAACACTCGGAATTTCAAAAAAGCAATCGCAAGAAATTGTTGATTATTTAAAATATATGTCTGAAAATAAAAAGAAATCATAAAAAACAGTCATAATGTCAAA